>DASVHX010000115.1:0-4806 GCA_036382355.1 Bacteroidales bacterium | reverse complement strand
TCTAATTGGTAAGTCCTGGGTTCCAATGTTCCAGGTTCCGGGTTCCAAAGTTCCGGGTTCTGATTTTGTTATCTCGATATTTGGAAAATCGATATTAAGTTATTTTATTCCACTGCGATTACAAACTGCCCGAGGTATTTGAAATCTGGTGTCAGTTCGCCATTATGAAGAATGAGTCCTCTTTTAATGGCCCTGGGAAGATCGAGGTCTTCAAAAGATTCGCTGAAATCGGCATCAGCAATGGGCTTCACAAAATTTACAAGCACGTCGGCAAATCCGTTGGACGAATCGCGGGGAAGTTCGCTTGGAAGAATATCCACCGCCATCACTAATAATCCTTCGCCTACAAAACCCATAACAGGCTGACGTGTTTTCGGATTGTAAACAAAAATCGGATCTTCAATCACCGTACCATGATGAGTGCATTCCACGGAACCATCGGGGTCGCAGGTTATATCACCTACTACTATCAGTTTTGGGTGTCCGGCAGCGAATAATTTCTCCAGGTAATCTTTGGTAATCAGCCGTGGATAGCGATCGTCCCAATACATACAATTCATAAGCACGCTAAGGTGCGGTATATATTTATCAAACTGGCTGTGGTAGTTACCCGGGTTCGAATAATAATCATGCAGATCAAATTGTGCATGCGGATCGTTAGACTTTGCAAGGTCTTCTTCCTTGAAAATAACTTTATAGACAATATTATCCGGTAATTTCTTACGCTGTTTCAAGAAGATTAATTTTTCGGGGGATATTTCTTTCACCGGCAATAAACCCAATATTTCCTGGGCTCCGGCAGAAACATTGCCATAGCCCGTAAAACCAAATGATAAAGGCTGTAAATCGGGCGGCAGGCCTCCTTCTGCTATAACCTGGCCTACATCCGAAATTACCTTGCGGGCTTCGGCCAGAGAAGCATAATGATGTGCCTGTTTAATTTTAGCGAAAGGTGTATCGTAGCCAAAATATTTCAACCGAAGGCCCAACGACCAGAGGGAATTGATCATCCCGGCAAGGCCTGCGTATCTTCCAAAGAAAATCATGCGCTTGCCCTGCTCATCAATAATTTTTTCATAATCGATAAGGTTGCATTTCAACTCTATCATACGATGTAGCATGGGCATATTGTATTTCTGCCCTTTGATAACATGGGAGAAAAAAACATAAGTTTTAGCTTCCTCGAAAAATGAAACCGGCATTTCCTTTACACCAAAAATGACGTTGCATTGATGAAGATCATTGGCAATAATAGCGCCCGACTGGCGGTACTCTTCGTCAGTGAATATCCTTTTGGCAGACGATTGCACGATGATATCGAGCTTTTTACCGACGATCAGACGTTCAACATGACGAGGAGTTAGCGGAGCCCTTAACTCCATCTCGTATTTATCTTCGTGGCGGATGCCAATGAAATTGCTCATAGTATTCGTGTGATTAATCCCTATAAATGCCAGGGTTTGGTTTGTAGTTAGAAGCCGCAAACTTACCAATATTTTAATACATTTGCATCTTCAAAATATTATTTATCTCGCTACAAATGCAGCCGTTAAAGCCTTTTCAACGAAATGATTAAGAATAATCTTCCCTTCTTCTCCCGGCTGTTGCGAATTTTCAAAATCGGAGCCTTGTTCTTTTTCTTATCCACGATCATCATCACCATTATCTACCGCTTTGTTGCACCACCTGTTACGCCACTCATGATTATGCGTGTAATCGGACAACTGGCCGATGGAAGGGAACTCAAAATGAGCAAGCGATGGGTATCGTTCTCCGAAATTTCGCCTAACCTTGTAAAAGCGGTGATTACGTCGGAGGATAATAGATTTATGGAACATAATGGAGTAGATTTTGCTGCAATAGAGAAAGCCAGGAAACTGAATGAGCGCGGCAAAAAACTGAGAGGAGCAAGTACAATTTCACAACAAACAGCTAAAAATGTTTACCTATGGCTTGGCCGTAACTACCTGCGCAAAGGACTGGAGCTTTACTTCACCGGCATTATAGAACTTATCTGGAGCAAAGAACGGATTATGGAAGTATACCTGAATGTAATTGAAATGGGCGATGGCATTTATGGCGCCGAAATGGCATCGCAAACCTACTTTCACAAACCGGCAAAATACCTGACCCCCTCCGAAGCAGCATTAATCGCAGCGGTGTTGCCCAATCCCCGTAAATGGAACCCCGCGCATCCTACACCATATATCATGCATAAGAAAAGCTGGATCGAAAGGTATATGAATAAATTTGACAAACCGGATTGATTTTTGCCGGCAACCAGGACTTTTCCTTAGATAATGGCGCGAAGGTAAAGCTATTGCAGCAAGTGAAATAAGCTTAGTATTCTTAGTAAAGTTTTTCACGCTTCAGCAGGTAAGGCAATAGAACCTGATGAAAACCCATGTTAATATCAGCTTCTACCAGGTCAATACGGTATTGCCCGCAGCGGAGTTTGAGCTCATGATCAAATGCATTGATGGCTTTGAAGTATTCTGCTTTAACTTCACGTGGTTGCACACGAACCTCCTCCCCTGTTTCCAAATCAACAAAGCGGTAGGGACGGTTTTCGTATTCGAATCCGATTTCTTTGCCTTTATCAACCACATGAAAAAGAATTACCTCATGTTTGTTATGCCGCAGATGCTGCAATGCAGGGAAGATATCGTCGGCATGTCCGCTATCGAACATGTCGCTAAAAATCACTACAAGTGAGCGTTTGTGGATATTTTCGGCAATAAAGTGAAGCGCTTCGGCGGCATGTGTATTCTTCCTTGTTTCTACCGGCAATGGTTGCAGCATTTTCTCCATTTCAGTGAATAGAAATTTATGATGAACGGTACTCGACCGAGCCTGGGTATGCTTTTCAACAAGGTCCGAAAACACGCTCAACCCAACGGCGTCGCGCTGCCTATGTAATAATTGCATTATTGCGGCTGCAGCATAAATGGAAAAGGTAATTTTATTAGGATGATCAATTGAAAGTTTTTCCCGCTGTGGAAAGTACATGGACGAGGAATTATCAATCACCAACTGACAGCGTAGGTTGGTTTCTTCCTCAAAACGTTTAACATATAACCTGTCCGAGCGGCCATAGAGTTTCCAGTCGATATGCTTAATTGATTCGCCGGCATTGTAAAGCCTATGTTCAGCAAATTCCACCGAAAAACCATGAAAAGGGCTTTTGTGCAGGCCTGTGATAAAGCCTTCTACTACCTGCCTTGCCAGAAATTCGAGTGACCCGAATTGTTGCAGCTTTTGCTGGTCGATATTATAGGACATAACTAAATCGTAGATTTATAGCTGTTTGCAGCTTTCTTCGATACAACAGTAAGCGGAATTGCATGAAAACATTTCCCGGTCATCGGCAGGAGCGTTTTCTGTTTATATGCCAGTCTAACTGAATGTGATGCCTCAACCTAAAACTGCTATTACAGCAGCTTTTCAAGTTTGGCTACCAGGACTGATTTTGGAACAGCGCCAACTTGCTTGTCCACAATTTCGCCACCTTTAAAGAACAAAATTGTAGGAATATTTCGGATACCATATTTGCTGGTCATACCGGGATTGCTATCCACATCGAGTTTGCCAACCACGGCTTTGCCTTCAAAGTCTTTGGCAATTTCTTCTACGATAGGTCCAACCATGCGGCAAGGGCCACACCATTCTGCCCATAAGTCAACAATAACAGGCTTGTCAGCCTTCAGAACCATTTCATCAAAATTTGCATCGGTAAGTTGCAGCGCCATAATATTTTGTTTTTAATACGATTGATATAAGAGGGATTTTGGCAAAGATACACGTTTTTACAAAGTTGCCTGACTGATATAGCGTTTTTTGCATATCAACTTCAATTAACTTACTTTAAGTTGAAATTCGGGATTATACCCACGCAATGCCTTTACCAGCGCAGCACATAAAATACGCTGACGGCTCTGCAATTCCAGCGCTATTTGCGATTCTTTATCGGTAACTATAATCCGGAACGGACTATGTCCTTTGTTTGCTTTTACCATACCGGAAACAGTACCCACCAATAATTCATCAATTTCATCAAGAGGTAAAAACAGGGTAACCTGCTTTGGGAAATTTTCCATAACTTCTGCCAGCAAGGTCATCTGGACTATCTTTAGCTCATACACATCGGGCTGGTTGAATCTGCTAACCACACGTGCTTTTAAATGCACAGTAGTGCCATCGACAAGAAAATGCCGCATTTTAAGATAATCTTCCGAAAAAAGACCAAATCGCAATGAGCCGCTGAAATCTTCGAGCACGAAACTGCCCATTGGTTTTCCGTTTTTGGTCATTTTATGTTGGGCCATGTTTATGATTCCAGCCATGGTTATATCCCTTCCCTTGAAAATTGACAGGTCATCCCTTACATCCCCCGGTACCGTATTGCAGAAGAATTCAATCGCCTCACGATAATCGTCGAGTGGATGACCAGACATATAGAAACCAGTAACTTCCATTTCTTTATTCAACTGCTCCAGGAAAGACCACGGTTCGCATATCGGTAAGCGTATCTCGGGCATTTCCGTTTCCACAACTTCGCCAAAAAGAGAAGCCTGAGCAGATTGCTTTTTTGCCTGAAGATTGTTGCCATGACGGATTACCTTTTCAAGGAAGATAATATCCTCCGGTGGATCTTTCTGAAAGTACTGGGCACGGTGAGTTCCCTCAAAACTATCGAAAGCACCTGAAAGTGCAAGGGCCTCGAGGCAGCGTTTATTTACGGAGCGAAGATTTACACGGCTTACAAGATCAAAAATATTGCGAAAAGGTCCATTCAGTTCCCGTTCT
>DASVHX010000114.1:0-5437 GCA_036382355.1 Bacteroidales bacterium | reverse complement strand
GCAGGATCCTGAAATATGGTGGAAACATACCATACTAGCTATTACTGCTGTCATCCGCAAAGCCGAAATCAATCCTGGGGATATTATAGCCATTGGAATATCTTACCAGATGCATGGGTTGGTTTGTGTAGATAAGGAAATGAATGTGTTGCGCAATGCGGCCATTTGGTGCGATAGCCGCGCTGTTGAAATTGGGAACACGGCATTCCGGGAAATCGGGAACGAAAAATGTTTATCACATTTACTTAACTCACCGAACAATTTTACCGCTTCAAAGCTAAGATGGGTAAAAGAAAACGAGCCTGATATTTTTGATCGGATATATAAAATAATGCTTCCCGGCGATTTTATTGCCGCTAAGCTTACCGGTGAAATAAAAACGACAGAATCAGGGCTTTCGGAAGGCATTTTCTGGGATTTTAAAAATCGGGAACCGGCTGATTTTCTTATAAAACATTATGGCTTCGATAAAAATATTCTGGCTGATATTACTCCCACTTTCGGAATTCAGGGTAAAGTAACTGCTGAGGCGGCAACCGTAACGGGGTTGTTACCTGGAACCCCTGTCTGTTATCGTGCCGGTGATCAGCCCAACAATGCATTTTCGCTCAATGTGCTTAACCCAGGCGAAATAGCTGCAACGGCAGGCACATCAGGTGTAGTGTATGGTGTAAGCGACCAGGTTAAATTCGACCCGCAATCGAGGGTAAACACTTTTGTGCATGTCAACAATTCAAAAAATGAAACCCGGAACGGAATCTTACTTTGTATAAATGGTGCAGGAATTCTGAATTCATGGATGAAAAAGATTGCAGGAGAAAATATCAGCTATAACCAAATGAATGAAATGGCTTCAACGGTTAATCCTGGATCTGATGGACTCATCATATTTCCTTTTGGAAACGGTTCTGAACGTGTGCTCGAAAACCGGGAAACAGGATGTAGCATTCATAATTTGAATTTCAATATTCATGGGAAAGCACATTTGTTCAGGGCTGCCCAGGAAGGAATTGCCTTTGCGTTATTTTATGGAATAAAGATTATGCAAAATATGGGTGTTGAAGTTAAGGTGATCAGAGCTGGTATGGCCAACATGTTCCTTAGTCCGGTATTTTGTAAATCCTTAGCTGATATTTCAGGAGCTACTATAGAGTTGTATAATACCGATGGTGCACAAGGTGCTGCGCGGGTAGCCGGAGTAGGAGCAGGGATTTATAAAGATTTTGCAACTGCATTTGCAGGATTAAAAAAAATTGAAACAATCAAGCCATCTGCTGATAATCAAATTCTTAAACAAGCATATCAGCGTTGGGAAAAGGAGTTAAATAAATAATAATCGAACAATATGAAAGTAACAATCGGGAGTAAAGAATTTTTTCCATCAATAAAACAAATTCAGTTTGAAGGTATAGAATCGCGTAATCCTTTAGCCTTCAGGCATTATGATGAAAATAAAATGATCGGAGGCAAAGCCATGAAAGAGCACTTCCGTTTTGCAATGGCATACTGGCATACCTTATGCGGAACTGGTGGCGATCCTTTTGGTCCGGGAACAAAAGAATTTCCCTGGGAAGTTTCCTCTGACCTCATGCAACGCAACCGCGATAGAATGGATGCTGCATTTGAATTCATGACCAAGATTGGCATTCCATTCTGGTGTTTTCACGATACCGATATTGCCGGTGATGGTAGTGTTCAGGAGATTGAAGAACGTCTTGCTCAAATGGTAAATTATGCCAAAGAAAAACAGTCAACTTCCGGTGTAAAATTACTTTGGGGTACAGCCAATGTATTTTCGAACCCCCGGTATATGAATGGTGCATCTACCAATCCCGATTTTTTGTCTGTAGCCCATGCTGGAACACAGGTTAAAAATGCCCTTGATGCAACAATAGCCCTTGGCGGAGAAAATTATGTGTTTTGGGGAGGTAGAGAAGGTTATATGTCGTTGCTCAACACCAACACCAAACGCGAAAAAGAGCATCTTGCCCGCTTCCTTACTATGGCACGCGACTATGCACGCGGTAAAGGGTTCAAAGGCACTTTCCTGATTGAGCCAAAACCTATGGAACCAACCAAGCATCAATATGATTTCGATACTGAAACAGTTATAGGATTCCTCAGGCATTTTGGGCTCGACAAGGATTTCAAACTAAATATTGAAGTAAATCATGCTACACTTGCGGGACATACATTTGAGCATGAACTGCAAATGGCTGCCAATGCTGGGTTGCTGGGTAGCATTGATGCCAATCGTGGCGACAATCAAAATGGTTGGGATACCGATCAGTTCCCCATCAATATTTATGAAACTGTCGAAGCAATGCTTGTGATGCTTCAGGCAGGAGGTTTTACAACCGGGGGAATCAATTTCGATGCAAAAATGCGCCGTAATTCAACCGACTTAGAAGATATTTTTATTGCTCATATTGCAGCCATGGATACATTTGCAAGAGCCTTAATCGTAACTGATAAGATATTGAAAGAATCTGATTTTCTAAAACTCAGAAAACAACGCTATGAGTCTTTTGACTCAGGCAAAGGCAGAGATTTTGAAGATGGCAAATTGAAACTTGAGGATCTGAGAACCATTGCCCTTTCGCAAGGTGAGCCCAAAATTATAAGCGGGAAGCAGGAAATGTACGAACAACTTATAAATCAATATATCTAAACCGAATTTCATGTCTTTCATAAATACATCATCCAAATCAACATCATTCGAAACAGGCAAAGGAAACCCTGCCTATATCATGATGCTTACGCTTGTGGCTACACTGGGCGGACTGCTTTTCGGATATGATACTGCGGTTGTAAATGGCGCAGAAAAATCGCTGGTCGAGTTTTACATTTCCAAAGCACTTAGTCCGGACAATTATGCGTATGCCTTTTCGCTGATAAGTCAATACAAGATATTGGTAGTTGTAGTACTTTACATTGTAACCCTCGTTATTTCCGGTCAGATTCTCAGGTTATTGGGAATGAAAAAGGGAGGAATGATCAGCGGAATTATACTTGTAATAATAACGGTATATGCGATTCAATATCTTGGCCGGGCTATTCCGGAATCCACTGACACTGTCGGATTAAAAAGCATTGCTGATTCAGCGAAAGGATTTGTTATATCGAGCGCTTTGATAGGCTGTATTATTGGAGGTGCGTTGGCAGGATTTGTTTCAAAATCTATAGGAAGGAAGAAAGGGCTTGTTATAGCTGCTTCTGCATTCACAATCTCGGCTATTGGCGCATGGAAACCTGAAACATTTAACGTTTTTGGTACACTCGACGTATACTCCTTTGTAATATTCCGTATTATCGGGGGAATCGGGGTTGGACTGGCTTCAATGCTTTCGCCGATGTATATTGCAGAAATAGCCCCGGCAAATGTGCGCGGAAAACTTGTTTCATGGAACCAGTTTGCAATCATATTCGGAATGCTGGTGATTTATTTCGTCAACTATTTCATTGCCAGGAGCGGAAATGAAGAATGGCTTGTTACTGAAGGCTGGCGATGGATGTTTTTCTCCGGAGTTATTCCTGCGGCATTATTCCTTATTTTACTCTTTTTCGTCCCTGAAACACCTCGTTTCCTGGTTATGAAAGGTAAGGATAGTAAAGCGCTGGAAGTGCTTAAAAAGATTTCGGGTAAGGATAGCGCCGACTCTATATTGAAGGAAATAAAAGAGACGCTCCACGAAAAGAGTGTTCCCTGGCTTTCTTTTGGTTTCTTCGTGATATTTATAGGTATTATGCTTTCGGTATTTCAGCAGTTTGTTGGTATAAATGTAGTATTGTATTACGCCGGAAACATCTTCCGTAATGTGGGAGCGAGCACTGATTCTTCGTTATTGCAGACCATCATTATTGGAGCTATAAATTTGATATTTACCGTTTTAGCTATTTATACCGTCGACCGATTTGGCCGTAAACCTCTTATGATTATCGGAGCATTGGTGATGGCTGTAAGTATGCTATGTTTAGGCTTTTCATTTTCGATGCATCGCGAAGGTATACTTGCACTGGTATTTATGCTGCTTTACACAGCAGGTTTTGCTATGAGTTGGGGACCTGTAACCTGGGTATTGCTTTCCGAAATATTCCCGAACAGTATTCGTGGAGCTATGTCAATTGCTGTTGCTGCCCAATGGATTGCCAACCTCATTATTTCATGGACTTTTCCAATGATGAATGATAATACATGGCTAACCGAAAAGTTAAACCACGGATTTTCTTATTGGATATATGGTTTGATGAGCATCCTTGCGGCTTGGTTTGTTTGGAAACTTGTACCCGAAACAAAAGGAAAATCACTTGAAGAGATGGAGAAACTTTGGAAGAAATAGTTAAACGTGCCAGAGTGATAAACAAAAATCACTGAAGCTATACTCAACTCTTCAGTTTTATCCTGTTTCAGAAAAATCAAAAATTAATTGCAATCAGATTGTTCGTTATTTAGTCACTCCTTTCAAACTAAGTTTTAGAAGAGAAAATTTGCGTTTTCCGTTGTTATTGCAAAAATGAAAATCCCCAGGAGAAAGATCCAGGGGATTTTCATTTACAAACTATATTATTATAAGAATAGCTTACTACTATTTTCTACTCACAATTACTATCTCCTGATTCGGGAGGCCGTCAACAATCGCTTTCAGGACGATGTTTCCGCCTTTTTTGGTGCTTTGTACAATAGCCAGACATTTTCCGTAGAACAAATGGCGTTCTGGCTTCTTCAGCGAAGCATGATCATTTTGGTCACCGTTATCGGTTCCGGCAATCGCACCCTCGCCTTCCACGGTAAATTTCACCAATTGATCAGTAAGGGGCACATAATTTCCGTCTTTATCCAACAGTTCAACCGTTACAAATGAAAGATCTTTGCCATCGGAAGCAATAGTCGAACGATCGGGAGTTAGACGAATGCTCACGGGAGTTCCGGCTGTTTTTATTTCCTGGGTCAATACTTCTTTGCCGTTTTTGCGCGAGATGGCTTTCAGTGTTCCGGGGGAATATGGAACGCGCCACCAAACGTGCAAGTCGTCGCCAACTTTGCTTTTCTTACCGAGCGATTTACCGTTGAGGTATAATTCCACTTCATCGGCATTGTTGTAATACGCCCATACATCTATGGTCTGACCGGCTTCCCAGTTCCAATGGGGGAAAATATGCAACACGTCTTTCTTAGTCCATTCGCTTTGATACATGTAATAGACATCTTTTGGGAAACCGGCTAAATCCACAATACCAAAATACGAACTGCGCGATGGCCACCAATACGGAGTGGGTTCGCCAAGGTAATCGAAACCTGTCCAGATGTATTGTCCGGCGACATGGTCGTATTTTTTCACAATTTTCCAGGTTGCTTCGTGGGTGGTTCCCCATGGAGCGTGGCTGTTGTCGTAAGCCGAGCATTTTTGAAGCGGGTTAAAGAACGGTTTATCCCAGC
>DASVHX010000113.1:0-2437 GCA_036382355.1 Bacteroidales bacterium | reverse complement strand
TATGCAGATGCCAGCAACCAGCGGCAACATTCCCCACATTGGCGAAGGTGTCACTGAGACCAGATAAGGGGCGGCAATTAATGAGGCTACTGTCCCAATAGCAAAGCCAATAACACCACCAACTACTCCGATAATCGCCCCTTCAAAGAACAACATGAACACTATCTGACTATTACTTGCACCGACTGCCCGCATGATCCCTATCTCCTTTAGCTTTTCATTTACAGATGCAAGCATTGTGGAAGCAATAGTTAATGTGCTTACCAGAAGGGTAATTATTGATACTGCCATAGCGGAAGACTGTGTATGTTCGATAACTGCCATTTCATTTTTTACAATCTGGCTCATTGGTCTGGCTTCTAACCCAGGAAGCACTTCTTCTATCTGCCTACTCATCTCTTCAACAGGACAATTGTTACACAATGCCCTTACTTCCAAACTGCTGACTTTCCCTTCTTTAGAAAGCAAATACTGGGATGCAGCGAGGGGAAGAATAACATATCCATCTTCATTGCCACCTGTGCGCTCAATTACACCTGCAACCCGAGCATTAATAGAAACATTACCCTGGCTGAGAGTAATTGGTGATCCTTCTTTCAGTCCCAGAGGACCGGCTATATCCGAGCACCATTACTTCGGTTTTTTCAGGGGCAGGGGTTCCTGCAGCTATCCAGTGGCCCTGGATATTCCACCAGGACTTGAGCTTTTTTTCTTTTTCAGGATCTACACCCATTACAACCACAGAGGAATTACCAAGTTCTGCGATTCCATACAATCTCGGTGCCACAACTGCAAGGTTGGCGTTATTTTTAATAGTATAAATTTTGGGTATTTCCGATTCCTCAATGTAATTCTCTCCCGTCGACAAAGAGCCAATAGATGTTGAGCCAGCCAAAAGCGGTATGGTTTTTACTTCAGGTCTGACAATGATGTTTGCACCAAACTTATTCGATTCTTCATAAAGACCTTGAGTTGCCGCGGAAAATGTTGTGATCACAGCTACGATAGCTGCAGCAGCTACTACCACACTCAATACTGCTAATCCAAGTTTTGTTTTCCGGCGGGATATGTCTTTTAGAACTAATGTATGTAAACGCATTTACAATCCTCAATACCTCTAATGGTTAACCTTTCGATAATCGCAATGAACACAATTTGTTTTACACTTAATGTAAAGATCTAACTTTACAATTAGTGTAAAGCTATTTTAACTTTACGCTAGCTGTAAACATGGATGGGGTCTGAAAAAACTGGATTGAAAACCGGTGATCATAAGGCTTATATTTGTTTACAGCAGTTGTAAACGTATGGTAAAGTTAGATCGAATAAACCTCTCAAACGAAGGCCTGACCAAGTTTTTCAGCCCCATTGAAGCTCAAATAATGGAGGTTTTGTGGACAAATGAAAAATCATCTACTCCGGAAATTACCGTAAAGACAGGTATTCCTTTGTCCAGTGTAGCCGGAACATTGGACAGGCTTGTAAAAGCCGGTTTTGCGAAAAGAGAGGTAGATAAAACCGGTCAGAAAGTCAGATATCTATACTCTGCAACGGAGTCTATGGACAAAACAGCAAACGCCATCACTAAAAAAGTGCTGGATAGTCTTGTGGACACCTTCGGCAAAGTGGCTATTGAAAACTTTCATACTTACAATAACAAGAAGTGAACTCCGATTGAAAAAGTGAACTCCGATTGAAAAAGTGAACTCCGTTTGGATGGTGAGCATGTTCTCTATAACAGAAGAAATTCAATGTTATATTACATGTATTACCGGTTCCCGCCTCTTACCATTAATAGGGGCACATGTCTTCCTGGCTTTACTATTTTTCACGTTTTATCTTAAAGCCAGAAAATCCCTTCTCCGGATTTTTTCGTTCATTGCCGCGCAATTATTCATGCTTTTTGTAATCTGTACAACTTTTTTCGCTATGCGATGCAGTCAAATGCTAACAATCGAGATATATATCGCCTATGTCATTCTTTCAACTTTAGTCGTTATACTCCTGCCAAAGGTATACTACCGGATCCTTATCAAAAGGTATAAGGCCAAGCCACTTACAGACATAATTGATTGGCCCCAGACATTTGTGAACACCCTGACCGAAGAGGCGAAGGTGTATTACTATGATTCTGCGATTCCCAGGGCTTTTATCTCGGGAAAAATCATATTTTTATCAATGGGAATGCTTGAATTGATGGATGATCTGGAATTAAAAGCTGTACTTGCCCACGAAGTGTGGCATCTTCGTCATAATAATGAAATGCCATTATTAAGACAGCTGTCGTTTATGACTTTCACACAGCTATTCCCGTTATGACAATAAACGCATGCAGACGAAGGTTTAATATTTTTATATTTCGTAATCATTTTATTTATACTGATTTCTTCTATTTGGGGAGCGTCGGAAAAGTACATGATTATCCAAATTTTGACTC
>DASVHX010000112.1:0-8737 GCA_036382355.1 Bacteroidales bacterium | reverse complement strand
CCAAATGCTTTGAGACTGCGCGGTACAAGCACTATGCCGGAACCATGAATAGGCGTGTAAACGATTTTTAACTGCTTCTGTTTGCGGATAATCTCCGGAGCCAGCGATAAAGAAAGCACCCGGGCAACGTAAGCAGCATCAATTTCCTCCCCAATGCCGGTAATTTTACCACCGTCTCCTTCAAATTTTACATCGGCAATCGTAATATTCTGCACCTCAGCGATCACATTCGTATCGTGAGGCGCTACCAATTGTCCGCCATCATTCCCATAAACTTTGTAGCCGTTGTATTCCTTCGGGTTGTGCGAAGCAGTTATTACAATGCCGGAATGGCATTTGAGCTTGCGTACCGCAAAAGATAGCTCGGGAGTAGGCCGCAGCCCCTCGAACAGGAATACCTCGCAACCATTGGCAGCAAGAACTTCGGCGCTTATTTTTGCGAAATAGCTGCTGTTGTTGCGCGAATCGTATGCAATAGCAACACGGATAGGCAACTCATCGCTGTATAATTTCCTGAGGTAATTGGCCAGGCCCTGTGTAGCCATTCCTACCGTATATTTATTCATCCGGTTTGTGCCAACGCCCATAATGCCGCGCAACCCGCCTGTTCCGAATTCCAGATCACGGTAGAACGACTCGGTAAGTTCGTTGGGATCGTTTTGAATAAGGTTATTCACTTTGTCGCGGGTTTCGGTGTCGAAGGCTTCGGACAGCCATTTGTTTGCACGTTCGAGGATGATCGGATCGATGTTGTTTGTTGTCATGTTCTGCGTTATTTATTGCGTTATATCTCTCCCGCTAAGGCGGGACAACCTGGAATTTATTGTTGCCTGCTGATATTTGGATGAATCAAATGTAAAAAAAAATGTGCTGCTATCCATCATGTGGCGGGAAGATTAAAATATGTTTATTTTCCTTATATTTGTTTTAGGTATTTTGGGAGATGGTGGATGTTAACCTTGTCAATTTCAATTCTGAATATATATGGCAAAGAAAGTAATTATTGTAGGTGCAGGAATAGCGGGCCTGTCGGCAGGCTGCTATCTGCAAATGAATGGTTTCGAAACCGAAATTTACGAGATGCATACACTTCCGGGAGGGTTATGCACTTCGTGGAAAAAGCAGGATTACTGGATCGACGGCTGCATCCATTGGCTCGTTGGGTCGGGTCCTTCCGATCCATTTTACAACTTATGGAATGAATTGATTGATATGAAGAGCCTCACCTTTGTTGACAGCGATGAGTACATCAGGGTGGAGGACGCTGAAGGCAACGCCATTCGCGTGTTTGCGGATATCAACAAGCTGGAGGCTGAGTTTTTGAAGAAAGCACCGGAAGATAAAAAACTGATCCTTGAACTCTCTGCTGCAGCGCGTAAAATTTCAAAGCTCGACCTACCTGTTGAAAAACCCGCTGAACTTTATTCGCTGGGTGATACACTTAAATTCCTGGTTAAACTTATACCATATCTTGGCACTATGCGGAAATGGAGCAAGATTACGCTTACTGAATATGCTGCACGCTTCCGTAATCCACTGCTTGCCCGAACGATTGAAGAAATGTTTGTCCCTGAAATGTCGGCCCTATTCATGTTTTTCACTTTGGCGTGGTTCCATCGCAGGAGCGCTGGTTATCCTATTGGAGGTTCACTTAAATTTGCGCAGCATATCGAAAGCAAATACCATGCGCTTGGAGGGAAACTGCACTATGGAAAAAAAGTGGACGAAATACTCACGCGGACCGAAGGCAGGAATCAGGTTGCACATGGTATAAGGCTGCTTGATGGAAGTATACATAACGGCGACATTGTTATATCTGCTGCCGATGGTCACGATACGCTATTCCGCATGCTCGGCGGGAAATTTATAGATGAGGCTTTACGTAAAATTTATACGGAGTACCGGACATTCTCTTCCTATATCCAGGTTTCGCTTGGTGTGGCACGCACGTTCGAACCTTTGCCACTGACTTACATTCCGCTGCCAGAAACCATTATAGTCGATCCTGGTACCAAAGTTGATTTTATCGGATTCCGCATCCATCATTTCGATCCCACCCTGGCACCCGAAGGTAAAACCTTGATAACCGCAAGTTTTCCGACAAGCAATTATCAGTATTGGAACGATCTGCGTAGTAGCGATCCTAAGCGCTATAAGGCAGAAAAACGACAGCTTGCCCAGGTAGTGATTGATACGCTTGAACAGCGGCTTGGCAATGTGGCCCCACTCGTGGAGATGGAGGATGTGTCAACGCCTGCCACCGTTATCAGGTATACCAACAATTGGAAAGGTAGTTTTGAGGGCTGGGTTCTTACGCCTGAAAACGCAATGAAACAGATGAAAAAGCAATTGCCTGGTTTGCAGAAATTCTACATGGCCGGGCAGTGGGTTGAACCGGGAGGCGGACTTCCATCGGCGATACTTTCGGGTCGGAATATTGCACAGATCATCTGCAAACACGAAGGTGCTTCATTTAAAACGCATTGATTTGCCAGGGCATTCGTGCAACTGTTTTTAGCTGCCGAGCATGAAAAGACCTGCACCGAGGGCGAGTACAATGATGAGAAAATAAATCACGAGCATTACAATCGTGATTATTCCGATAAGTTTGAAGAAACGCTTCAGGTTGCGAAGTGCATAAGTGAGTCTCTCTGTTGATCCGGAACGCACGGCCCGGGTCATTGCGTTTGAGAAATTATTCAGATGAATGATAGGTAAAATGTAGATGACCGCAATTACAATATAGATTATCCCGATCGAGCTGGAACTGAAATAAGTGAACATGCCGGTATTTTCCAGTTGACTTTTATATGCGCCAAAAAATACAGCTACAACGATGCCTGCAAGTAACAGGAATCCTGAGATAATAAAGCCGAGGATAGCCAGGAATTTTGTCCATTTTGCCGTTGTCGCCAGGAACGACACTGCTTCGGGCGTAATTTGCAATTGTGCAGCGGGCTGCATGATCACCGGGGATTCTGGTTGATTGTTTTCCATTTTTTCCATGTTTTTTTGTGATTTGTGATAACTCGCTTCGCTCAGAATGCTGCACCAGGTTTGTTATCAGATGTTAGAAATTTGAAATGAGAAATCATTGGTCTGTATGACTTAAATCGTGAGCAAGATACAATAAAAAACTATCTAATGCAAGCCAATCTCACGCGAAAGAGTTGCCGAAAAATAGCAAAGAATAGAACAGCCATTCAGTTTTAAATCCATGAATTCAATTATGAAATTCTCACCTTCTCAAACTCTTTCCCCTTCATCTGAAAAACATACCGAATTTACACTATGCACCACTTGCCGAATTATCGCCGCATCTGTTTGGTAAAGCGTGTTAAAGCCTGTTGATTCTTCAGCAGGTTTTCCGTCGCGCTGTCCAAAAGGTAATGGTTTCCTTCCCGAAAGGTGAATTTCGTGAGCGCCTGTTGCGGATAGGAGGGAAGCTGCATTTTTTTCATTTATGCCACTTCCGGGCATAATAATGATACGGGTTCCAGCCTGTTTTACCAATTCAGCAATAAGCTTGCTGCCTTCAGGAGCAGTAGCCTTTTGACCCGAAGTTAGTATTCTTACACAACCGCATTCAATAATATCTTCAAGCGATTTATAAGGATCCGTTGCGACGTCGAACGCCCGGTGAAACGTAACAGGCAAAGGATTTGCAGCCTTCACAAATTCTTTGGTGCGAAGTACATCCACTGTGCCATCGGGAAGAAGTATGCCGCCGACAATACCATCAGCTCTGTTTTGCCTGGCCACTTCTATGTCCTGCAGCATAACATCGAATTCCGCTTCTGAATATAAAAAGTTGCCGGTTCGCGGCCGTATCATTACATTTATGGAAATGGAAAGCAGAATTCTGGCTATTCTTATTGTGCCTGACGATGGTGTAAGTCCTCCTTCGGATAGCGCGCTGCATAGTTCCACACGCGAAGCTCCGCCTTGTTCCGCTGCAAGGGCTGATGCCAGCGTATCAACGCATACTTCAACCAAAACCCGGTGTGGTTGAATTTTGTAGTTTTTCATGTAGTATAAGTTATTTAAAATCAGATATTAGTTGACAAAAATAGGAGTTTTACAGTCAGTTGTTCCTGAATTGTTTAGCTCGCTGCACATGAATAATATTAGTATTTAGGAAGTATCCTTTGTATGATAAATAATATTCTAAATTTACAAAGCTATATCGTGGTGGTATAGTTGGTAGTTATTCAAATAAAAAATGATTTAACGGATTCATATAAAGCTCTAAACGTTAACATCAGTAAACTGAAAGCAAAGGTTATATTAAGTTGTAAATATATTTTAAACCAGAATTCGTTCTTCGTTAAACCTAATAATTGAACTGAAATCATGCAGACGCATAAACAACACTTTGGAACAACAGATGAAGGGCAGGACGTTCAACTGTATACACTCACCAATGACAGCGGAATGTCCGTGCAGATCATGAATTACGGGGGCATCATAAAATCACTTATTGTGCCCGACAGGCATGGAAACGGTGGCGATATCGTTTTGGGATTTGATCATTTTGAGGATTACCTGCATCAGAATGCATATATTGGGGCTATTATCGGACGCATGTGCAACCGTATTGGCGGAGCAAAGTTTGAGCTCGATGGAGTTACATATCCTGTTACTGCCAATGCAGGCAAATTTCAGCTACATGGCGGGTTAAAAGGTTTTGACCAGAAAATTTGGGAAGCAGACACTTTCCGTGAAACCGATGCAGTAAGCCTTTCATTGCATTATGTAAGCCCTGACGGCGAAGAGGGTTATCCCGGAAACCTTGATGTAAAGGCCATTTACACCCTTAAAAATGATAATACATTTCACATGAGTTTTTCAGCCACCACCGATAAACCTACTCCGGTTAACCTCACCAATCACAGCTATTTTAACCTTGCCGGCGAAGGCGGGGGCACTATTTACGATCATGAACTTATGCTCGGGGCCGATTTATTCACAAGTGTGAATGAGGATTATATTCCTACCGGCGAACTTTCTCCTGTAAAGGGAACTGATCTCGACTTTACCGAACCGCATTATATTGGTGAAAGGATCCATAATTTATACATGGGTTACGACAACAATTATGCTGTCCGCAAGCAGCCCGGCATGCCGGGTCTTATTGCCAGTGTTTATGAACCAATTTCCGGACGCCAGATGGAAGTTTTTACAACGGAACCAGGTGTTCAATTATACACTTCCAATTGGTTTGATGGCAGCCTTGCAGGTAAAGGCGGAAAGATTTATGGAAAACATTCGGCCTTTTGTCTCGAAACCCAACATTTTCCTGATTCGCCTAATCAGCCCAGGTTTCCAACTGTTATCCTGAGGCCTGGCGAAATGTTCAGATCGCAAACCATCTGGAAATTTGGAATTAAGAAATGATAAGGGATGATAAACTGAATGGGAATAAATTGAGTTTTGCCACAGACTTTGCAAATAACATCAAACGGTACAAACACAGTAGAACCGGACTTTCAAAGGATAAGATACTCGCAGGATGAATTCGTAGAGGTTGTTGCAAATTCGTGTCTTTTGCGATACATTTACCTTCAGAATGCATCATATTAAATCATGCAATAGCTTAGGATTCAAAACTTCTGAATAAATTATGGAAAAGAAAAAAGTATTTGTAACGGGTTGTTTCGATATGCTCCATAGCGGACATGTCGCTTTCCTGCTTGAAGCTGCTTCCTATGGCGACCTTTATGTTTGTATTGGTTCGGACGAAACTGTGAATTCACTTAAAGGACATTACCCGGTCAATTCGCAGGAAGAGCGGAAATACATGATAGAAGCCATATCTTGTGTTAAGGAATGCAGGGTGAATCAGGGCTGGGGAATCATGGATTTCGAAGAGGAACTCGAAGATATCAATCCCGATGTTTTTATCGTGAATGAGGATGGCAACACACCCACAAAAGCAGAATTCTGCAGTAATCATAATATCGATTACCTGGTGCTGAAACGCATACCATATGCCAATTTGCCAACACGATCCACCACTTCGTTGCGAAACGGCTCTAATATTCCATACCGTATCGACCTTGCCGGTGGTTGGCTCGATCAGCCTTTTGTTTCAAAATATGCTTCGGGGCCGGTTATCACAATTTCGATAGAACCTGCTATTGAGTTCAACGACCGCAGTGGTATGGCCACCAGCACACGCCGCAAAGCTATCGAACTCTGGAAAACCAGTCTGCCGCGCGGCAACCGCGAACAACTTTCCCGCATACTTTTCAGCTTCGAAAATCCACCGGGAACAGCCGAAGTATCAGGCTCCCAGGATTCACTTGGTATCGTGATGCCTGGCCTCAACCGCCTCTTTTACGAAGGGCATTACTGGCCATCGGATATCGGATCAGTACATGAAGACGGAATTCTCGATTGGCTGGAACAGCAGCTCTACCTTGTTACGCTTGGCCCTCGCGAGAATGGCTATAAAGTACTCGACAATACCTATATTACTGCTGAAGGCGCTATTAACCTTGCTAATGCTACCGAAGATTGCTGGAAGGCTATCCTCAGAAAGGATACGCCTGCTTTCGGCGATGCTTTCCGCCGTTCGTTCGAAGCGCAAATCAGTATGTTTCCAAATATGGTGGATGATGAAATTTTAAATGTTATTGATCAATACCGCGACCAGGCTTTCGGCTGGAAACTCTCCGGTGCCGGTGGCGGGGGTTACCTGATTCTGGTTTCGGACAAACCTGTCGCTAATGCCATGCAAATTAAAATCAGGCGAAAAAATAACCTTTAGTCCCAAGGTTACAAACCCGTCAAATTTTTAAATACATGACAATTTAGATTTATTGGTATGAAAAGAATAATCTATATGATCGTAATATGCCTGGGACTTGGGGTAAATGGTCATACGCAGGAAAATGAGCCGGCATATATTCCGGTAACTGATTCACTGGTAAAACAAAAACTCGATAACTGGCAGGACATGAAGTTCGGCCTTTTAATGCATTGGGGAACATACAGCCAATGGGGAATTGTTGAATCGTGGAGTTTATGCCCCGAGGACGAAGGCTGGACGCAGCGCAGCGGTCCTTTTTCCAAAGATTATTATGAATACAAAAAAGCATAAGAGAACCTGCAAAAGACATTCAATCCTATAAACTTTAACCCTGATAAATGGGCCAAAGCCGCCAAAGATGCTGGTTTTAAATACATGATATTCACATTTAAACACCATGATGGATTCTGTATGTTTGATACCAAACAGACAGATTACAAAATAACCAGTACCAAAACTCCATTTTCCGCAAATCCACGTGCCAATGTGGGCAAGGAAATCTGCAACGCCTTCCGCGACAATGGGTTTAGTATAGGAGCTTATTTCAGCAAACCCGACTGGCATTGTCCCGATTATTGGTGGCCCTATTTTCCGCCAAAGGACCGCAATGTGAACTATAATCCTGCAAAATATCCCGAACGGTGGCAACATTTCAAGGATTTTACTTACAATCAGATCGAAGAAATTATGACCGGCTACGGTAAAATGGATATCCTCTGGCTCGATGGAGGATGGGTGCGCCCGTTAAGCACAGTGGGTCGCAAAGTAGATTGGCAGCAAGGCATAAAAGATGATCAGGATATCGATATGGCGCGCATTGCCGCTATGGGGCGCAAAAATCAGCCTGGACTTATTGTGGTGGACCGCTCTGTGGGAACTGAATTCGAAAATTACCGTACACCGGAACAACAAATTCCCGATAAACCGCTCGATTATCCATGGGAAACCTGCATGACCATGGCCGGATCATGGAGTTACGTGCCAAACGACACTTACAAACCAGCAAGTGTAATTATTCATAACTTAGTTGATATCGTCGCCAAAGGAGGAAACTATCTGCTAAATATAGGCCCCGGGCCGCTCGGCGATTACCACGACGAAGCCTATGTGCGACTCAAAGAAATTGGTGCATGGATGAAGGTGAACAGCGAAGCTATTTATTATTCCAGGCCGGTGGCACCCTATAAAGAAGGCAATATCTGTTTCACCCGGCTAAAAAGTGGACAGGTGAATGCCATTTACCTTGCTGGCGATGATAATAGGGCGCTTCCTGCCACAATAACATTAAAAGGAATTACACCTGCCAAAGGGGCCACCATCAGCCTGATGGGCGCTAAAGGAAAACTGAAGTGGAAAACGGTGAATGGACAAACAGTTATTACTATTCCGTCCAATCTTCAGAAAAATCCGCCTTGCAGCTATGCCTGGACATTAAGGATTTCGGAGGTAACTGCCGGAGGAAAGTAGAAAGTTTGGAGTTTGAAGTACAGCTATTTTTTACCGGAATTCAGCTATCATAAATGTAAATGCGGCATCACATACACGGCTTGCTACAAGCAAAATATCGAATAAAAAACAGCGCCCTCGTCGATTGATCAGGGCGCTGTCTTTTTATAAGCTTGTTGTGGAAATGGAAAGAAATATTGGAAGCTGTATTAATTTAACAGCACTATCTTTTTAACTTCGACAGATTCGTTGGTTTTCATAACAAGGTAATAAATACCAGCAGGTATATTTTCGGGTGACCATTCCAAAGAATAACTCCCGATGGCTTTATGCTCATTTACAATTGTTGCAATAGTTTTTCCGCGCATATCTTTTACTTGCAGCAGAAGGTCAGAATTTTTTGTGAGTGCATAATTGATGGTTGTAGAATGCTCAAATGGGTTTGGTATATTCTGCCCCAGGGAACAGGATTTTCTG
>DASVHX010000111.1:0-3096 GCA_036382355.1 Bacteroidales bacterium | reverse complement strand
GGCGAATATATATTCGAAGATCTAACACGCATACCAGTGGAAGTGGAATATGCATCCGAATTCCGTTACCGAAACCCGGTGATTTACGAAGATGATGTGGTTATCGCCATATCGCAATCGGGCGAAACTGCTGATACATTGGCTGCAATTGAGCTGGCACGTTCGAAAGGCGCTACAATTATTGGCATCTGCAACGTGGTGGGCTCATCCATAGCACGCGCAACAGATGCAGGGTCGTACACGCATGCGGGACCTGAGATAGGAGTGGCTTCTACCAAGGCTTTTACAGCTCAGGTTACTGTGCTTACGCTAATGGCAATCATGATTGCACACAAGAAGGGAACCATTTCGGCTTCTCGTTATCAGCAGCTTATAAACGAATTGGAAGCCATTCCCGATAAAATAGAACTCACGCTAAAACTAAATGATCAGATTAAAGAGCTTGCTTCAACATTTATGGATTCGCGTAACGCATTATACCTCGGCCGTGGTATCAATTTCCCGGTAGCGCTTGAAGGAGCTCTCAAAATGAAGGAAATTTCGTATATCCATGCCGAAGGATATCCTGCTGCGGAAATGAAACATGGCCCTATTGCACTCATCGACACTGAAATGCCGGTGGTAGTAGTTGCCACCAACAAAGGTCATTATGATAAAGTGGTCAGCAACATACAGGAGGTTAAAGCCCGCAAGGGAAAGATAATCGCTATTGTAACCGAAGGCGATAGCATGGTGAAAGAGCTGGCTGATTTCTCTGTCGAAATTCCGGAAACCGACGAATTGCTGGTTCCGCTTTTGGCAACAATACCTTTACAGTTATTGTCCTACCATATTGCTGTTATGCGAGGCTGTAATGTTGACCAGCCCAGGAATCTTGCCAAATCGGTAACTGTGGAATAAAATGCCTGGAGTGCTTAAAGTTGTTTCCGCTACTCCAAATTTACTTTAACTAAAGCGACTTACTGCATTTATCTATGCTTTATTAAAAGCGCGTAGAGGAGGTAAAGCAAGGCAAAGAAGAAGAGGAGCACGCCTGTTGGTATAAGCAAAGATTTCAGTCGGCTAAAAGGTTTGATCTGACTGCTGTTTTGTAAAAACCGAAGTTCCACTTCATCAGCAACCGATAGCTCTGCCTGCCGTCCCATTATTAGTGCAAAGTTATTATCCTGATGGCCTGCCGGAAAGTTGAAACAAACCGGGAAATCATACTCAACCACGGCATTGGCAACGATTTCTTCCGCTGTGAGGCCATAAGGAATGGTGTTGTCATTCATTTTAGTCATTCCACCAACAACAAGACCAGCCAAACGGCCAAGTTTTCCCGATCGCTTTAAGTTCATCATCATACGGTCGATGTGATAAAGATATTCATCCACATCTTCGAAGAAGAGAATCTTGCCATCGGTATCCACATCAGAGGAGGAAGCCGAAAGGCTGTAAAGCATAGAAAGATTTCCACCGATAACGTCACCAGAGGCAGCCCCATTTCTATTCAATGGATGTGAAGCAAACCGGTAGTGAATATCTTCGCCGAAGAGCGCCTTGCGCAGGCTTTCGGTGGAAGGTGTTTCGCTTCCGTCGGGCGGGAAATTTACAGGCATTGTGCCATGCAATGTTTCGATGCCAAAATTCCGGTTGATATGCGAATGAAATACTGTAATGTCGCTATAACCAACGATCCATTTGGGTGATGCGACGAAGCGCTTAAAATCCAGCCAGTCGATGATTCGCACACTTCCGTAACCGCCACGTGCGCAAAATATGGCCTTAACATCTGCATCATCCAACATTTGCTGTATATCTGCAGTGCGCTCTTCGTCGGTGCCGGCAAACTGATTATATTCAGCAGAAAGGTAATTTCCGGTGATTACTTTCAGTCCCCATGATTTGAGTTGGGCAATGGCCGGTTCCATTTCTGCCAAAGACACCTTACGTGCCGTAGCTATGATGGCGACTTTATCGCCGGTTTTCAGATAAGGAGGTGTGATCATCTTATGCTTTCGGTTCCACAAATATACGGCTTTACCGCCCTGTTCCGGTAAATCCCTATCTTTGTCGGGGATTTATTCAGAAAGTATAAAAATTTTGGAACACTGATGACACAGATGCAAGCAACGCAGATTTACACGGATTGATTTAATTAATCTGCATTTAACCGCTCTCGAAATTCAGCGTTATCAGCGTTCCGTTATTTTTCTAGTGAATTACCCTTGATTTAAAATCATTTTTTCAATAAATACAGACTACTTATTATCGAAAGCGTTAAGCCGAAAATCATAAATCAAAAATCGTTAACAGACCGAAGCGACCTCACGAACACTTTTAAAATAAAAAATTGTGAGTAATCTTTGTTCTTAAATCAGTTGTAAAATCTGCTTAACAGGACATGTATTTTAATACTATTACCATGGAAGATAAACAAACCCTCCCGCCGGAGCATCAAAAGTTCAAACGCTATACCATTACCTCAGCTTTGCCATATGCCAATGGGCCTATTCATATCGGTCACCTGGCAGGAGTATATGTTCCGGCCGATATCTATGTGCGTTATCTGCGCTCCAAAGGCGAAGAAGTTGTATTTATCGGCGGCTCCGACGAGCATGGCGTTCCCATCACCATCAAAGCCCGCAAGGAAGGAATTACACCTCAGGAAGTTGTGGATAAATACCATGCTATCATCAAGCAATCCTTTGTAGAATTTGGCATTTCCTTCGATATTTATTCACGCACTTCCAACAAAATACATCACGAAACTGCTTCTGAATTTTTTCTTAATTTGTATAATAACGGCGAATTTACCGAGAAGTATTCATCACAATATTACGATGAAGAACACCAGACATTCCTCGCCGACCGTTACATTACAGGCACTTGCCCACATTGCGGGTTCGAAAAGGCATATGGCGACCAGTGCGAAAACTGCGGCACTTCGCTGAATGCAACAGATCTCATCAACCCGAAATCGGCCATTAGCGGTTCGGTGCCGGTGATGCGCGACACCAAACACTGGTTTCTGCCGCTCGATAAATACGAACCATGGCTTAAGGAATGGATACTGCAATCGCATAAAGATGACTGGAAATCCAATGTTTATGG
>DASVHX010000110.1:0-11004 GCA_036382355.1 Bacteroidales bacterium | reverse complement strand
TTTTTTTCAAATCCGGTTCCATCTCCGGCATCCTCAACCCTCATTTTATAAGTTGGTTGAAAGAGGAAAGATCTTTGCTTATTTTTGTTATACCGATTTGGTTATGGATACAATGAATGAATGAAAATAAGTGAAATCATTAAAATTATTGAAGATGACGGTTGGTTTCTTATCCGGTAGAAAGGAAGTCATCGGCAATACAAACACAGTATTAAAAAAGGACTGGTTACTATTGCATCACATAAAATGAGTGATGACATTGCAAAAGGAACGTTAAACAGTATTTTGAAACAAGCACAATTAAAACAGGAGTAGAAATTATGTTAAAATATTTGATCATATTTGAAAAAACGGAAACAGGGTATAGCTCCTATGCTCCCGACTTGCCAGGTTGTATAGCAACAGGTAAGACAAAAGCCATTGTGGAGAAAAATATTATAGATGCGATCCGTTTTCATTTGGATCGCATGAAAGCAGAGAAAATAGCTTTTCCAATAAACAGAACCGATGCAGAAACATTCGTTTTCGCTATCTGAATGCGCTCCCAGGTCAATTTATTTTAGTTGAAGCCGGTGCGTTCTGTTGCAACCCAAATCTTCGTTTCGTCGTTTGCAATGTATTGAGGCAGTACCCGACAGGTCGCGAAGCACCTGTGAATAGCATGTTTACTAAAGAAACCCGCAGGCACAAGTCAGTGATATGTGCCTATCAAATTAAAGCAGTATATAACTGCAAAGACTTGACTAGGAACCTTGCCAGCCAGGTTAGAATTACATTTTTGATTATAATATATGCATATATTTATTTAGGATGTCGCAAATTGCGATATCCTTTATAAGCATAGAAAAACCAGCAATAATACCTGGCTCGGCTCAGGTTCAGCTGAGTCACTCACACATTTGGGGTACCCTGAAAATTAATTTCACATTTTGTTTGTTTGGATGTATTTTCATCCATAACTTTATACACTTTAAGCATATTGGGTTTTACTCCTCCACTGAATAAACAAACCCTAAATCCTCCGCCATGAAGAAAGTACTTGCTTATCTGCTCATCCTATGCGGAATACTCTTTCTGCTATTCGTACCATCGTGCAAAAAAGATAAAAAAGAAGAAACAAGCAGTTTCGATGAAGCCGCCCAGCAATCCTACCAGGCCGCAATGAACTTGCAGAGCCAAAGCCTACAGGTTTTTAACGGTTACCTTTCCACACAGGATACCGCCGCTGCTAAAGCATCGTTAGCCGCATGGTTTGGCAGCGATGCCGCCGTGGAATGGGCAAAAGTATCGGCACAGGGAGTTACCGTAAAATATAAAAACGGCATTTGCGGCGGTCTTATCCTTGATCTGCAACGCGATAGGGGAGAAGTAAAAGCCTTAAAATCCGAAAGACCTGATATTCCTGTTAACATTAAATCCCTTAAAAACCTGCCAAGCAGGAAAAAGGTTGCCATTCTTGCAGCCTTTTACAATGATTTTGCCGAAGAAGTTGATAATGAGGAAAACAACTGGCAGCCGGACTTTGCTTATGATGGCTTTACTTCTACGCAAACAATTAAAAACGGTGATGTTACGCTCGACTTACTCACTGCACTCAACGGTTATGGTGTAATAGATTTCAACACACATGGTGTCGTCTGGCCCGACGAAGTAAATACGGAAGAAGTTTTTATGGTCACCCATCAGGCCGCACTCACAACAACAACAAAAAAGTACTGGGATGATATTGACGCGGGAAACGTGGGAATTATTACACTCCCGGATCATGCATCAGTATATATGATCAAGCCCGCATTTATAACAAAATACAACGACTTTAAGAAAGACACCGTATTGTTCTATGGTGGTTTCTGCTACAGCGCATTAGGAAGTTGGCCGGAGATTGTTAACTCCTGCGCTGCCGGGACATATTTCGGTTTCAATTGGGCAGTTAATTCAGTCAAATGTGCAAACTGGGCGATAAACCTCGTGCGTAATATGTCCAATCACTCCTTTTCCGCTCCGATGACGGTTGAACAATGGATGACTTCCACGCCCGAAATCCCGAAACAATACTTTAATGCCAAACTAAACAAACTGGTGAAGATCCATTATTTCGGATACAGCGGACTTACCTTCTGGAAACCTGATAATAACACAACCGGGGGTATAACTGCCACATCCGCCGACGGAGCGCCAATTCTTAACCCTGGTTATACCTGTGCCAATTATGTGCTGAAATGCAACCTCACAGGGTCCGCGTCAGCGACACTTGGTTATGAATGGGATTATGGTGATGGTTCTTCAACCTATTACACCGTGAATGATAATCTCAGCCTTTACCACCACTGGGCTACCGATAAATCATACAAAGTAAAGGTCACCGTTACGGATTATAGCACAAATACACTTGTTAAGGAGTTTACTACAGTTGTGAATTTTGTTGATCCGAATTATCTCCCTCAGCTAAAAACGTGGACATACGTGGACTTATCTTTCGGGCCTAACTCAAGTATTCATATGAGTGATGGGAGCACAATGGCCGGGGATTATTTTTACTATGACACTTCGCCATGGCATTTAATTCCAGGCAGTACACCGCTTACCTGGACAGATTCCAGTTTCTATGCTCAGTGTACTAACTACAATAATGGTGAGACCTTTACCATAGAAGGCTCCGTATCGGCTGATGGGCGGGTAATGAAACATGCTTTATTCAATAAGACTTATTCCATTGATACTTTTTTGGTTTATAATTCTTCTTTCGAACTCACAAACCTTCCGCTTCTTTTTAAGGATACACTAAATTGTTATACAGCTTTTTGGTATGATAGAACAGGAATGATTAATCAAACCTTTGTAACCCGAGCTGAATTGAAAATGTATGATAACGTTTCACACAGCTATATCAACATTTCGGGTATTGACTGGTCACAGACATACCTTGATTTAATGTTTACGAATGAATGATCATTTGGACAGACTACAACTTAGTTACTCATCCGCTGAAAGTAGTCTGCAACTTAACTGAAATAGCGGTCTCCTGACCGCAACACATTTCCAATTTCAGCTCAGGCTAAACGTAGGTCACATGTATCTATTTAGCCTTTCGCCTTTTAACTTTTAATTTTTTACTATTAGTTTTTCACTATTAACTATTCCATCATTTTCGTGCTAAAGTTCTTAGCCGCATTTTCATCAAATTCACCTTCCCATCGTGCAACTACTGCTGTAGCGAGGCAATTGCCTACCACGTTCACTCCGGTCCTGGCCATATCCATTAACTCGTCGATGCCCAGGATAATGAAAATGGGCCAGGTAGGAAGTCCGAAACTGGCAGCTGTACCCAGCAAGATCACCAGTGAGGCTCTTGGAACCCCGGCAACGCCTTTGCTTGTAAGCATAAGTGTGAAAACAATCAGTAACTGCCTCACAATCGTCAGATCAATGCCAGCCACCTGCGCCACAAAAATAGTTGCAAGCGATAGATATAGCGTGGTTCCGTCGAGATTAAAGCTATATCCGGTAGGCATCACAAACGCTACAATTTTTCGGGGTACCCCAAATTTCTCCATCGCTTCCATGGCTATAGGCAATGCCGACTCCGAGCTGGTGGTGGCAAAAGCAATGGTTGCCGGCTCCGAAACGGCCTTTATAAAGCTCCTCACCGGGATCTTCATAATCAATGCAACCGGAAGAAAAACGGTAAGTAATAAAATAATTAAGGCAACATAAAGCGTTGCTAACAGCTGAATAAGATTCCCAAGGATGCTCAGCCCCATATGCCCTACACTGTATGCGATAGCAGCGAAAACGGCCACCGGGGCAAGGTACATCACGAGGTTGGTAAATTTGAACATCGTTTCGGAAAGGCTTTCGGCAAAATGCACCATGCGGTTTCGATGCTGATCTTTTAGCATGGCAACTGCAATACCGAAAATGATACTGAAAACCACAATCTGCAACACCTGACCTTCATAAATAGCTTTTGCAATATTCTCAGGGAATATGTGCAGGATGACTTCTTCGAACGTCTGGGCTTTGATAACCGGAATATTCTGCTGGCTGATTTCGGCCGGAATAATAACACCTATTCCGGCCCTGCTGATATTTATTGCCAGCAGGCCAATGAACAGCGCGACTGTCGAAACCAATTCAAAATAAACAATCGATTTCCAACCCATCCTTCCCACCTGCCGCAAGTTGGAATGGCCGGCAATGCCTACCACCAGTGTAGCGAAAAGCAAAGGAGCGATGATGGTCTTCACCATATTCAGAAATATCTTGCTGAACAGGTTGAGGTGAATGGCGATGGTGGGCATATCATGGCCAAACTCTGCGCCCACGATCATGCTGATGAGAATCCACGTGGTAAGGGATTTTTTGCGGAAAGCATACCATCCCAGGAGAATCATTGTGGCCCAGCGGCTCACGATGAGAATTGTTTCAGCTATATTCCAGAAGGAATAAACCTGCCCGAGATTAATTACCAGAGTAAATGTAATGACTGCAATAAGTATGGTCAGGAATTGGCGTTGCGTAATTTTCATTGGGATGGATATTAAGGCAAATATAAATTTTTATCACACATTTTTAGATATAGATTTTAAGTTCCTTAAATCCTGATATTTTAAAATAGGCTGGTATTGCTGAGGATTACTAACTTTTAGCTCTTATATTTGTTTATTTGTAAACGAATCTTTAATGAAACTTTATTCAATTCCTACAGGTAACCTCAAACTCGACGGCGGTGCTATGTTTGGTGTGGTGCCCAAATCCATTTGGAACAAAGTATATCCTGCCGACGAAAACAATCAGATCAACCTTTCGATGCGCTGCCTGCTGGTGGTCGATGGAAACCGCAGGATACTGATCGACAATGGGATAGGGGATAAACAAAGCGAAAAATTCTTCAGCCATTACAACCTGAACGGTGAAGATAGTTTGGATCGCTCTCTTGCCCGGTATGGATTTACACCCAACGATATTACCGATATGTTTCTTACACACCTTCATTTCGACCATTGTGGCGGAAGCGTTAAATACAACAGCGACCGCAGTGGGTTCGAACTGGCTTTTCCAAACGCGACTTACCGGATTAGTCAGCCTCAGTGGAATTGGGCCATGAACGCCAACCGCCGCGAAAGCGCCTCATTTCTCATTGAAAATATAAGGCCAATAGCAGAAAGTGGTAAGTTAATTCTCTTTGATAAGGAAGGTGAACTTTTCCCAGGCTTTAATGTGCGTTTTTTTAATGGACATACCGTGGGACAGGCCATACCGCTTATTCGTTATAATGGCAGGACTGTCGTGTTTACTTCCGACATGCTTCCAACAATGGCTCACCTGCCGCTCCCTTATGTGATGAGTTATGATACCCAGCCGCTGATAACCCTCGCCGAAAAGGAAGATTTCCTGAACGAAGCAGCCGATAAAGATTACATCCTCTTTTTTGAACATGACATTTATAACGAATGCTGCACACTTGCAAGAACAGAAAAAGGTATTGGTGTTAAAGAAGTTCATACCTTAGGAACATATTTCGGAAACGACATATCCTGAAAGAACTATTTCATAAGGCTGATATTTGGGATAGTACAAATCCGAAGTTCCCCTGTAAATAGAATTCACAGGATAAAAACCAGGAACTTATCATTGTTTAATAAGAAAAAACCACCAACACTTTGTATAGAATACAATCCAAAATCGACCCGGCTTCACGGGAATTTTTAGATAATAAGGCTGCCTTTGCACCCGTGCTCGCCGAATACAACACAATTCTTAACCGCACTTTAAATGGGGCGCCCGAATCGGCTGTCAGTAAGCATAAAGAGCGGGGCAAACTGCTTGTCCGCGAACGCGTCAATCTGCTGCTCGATCCAAACACACCATTCCTGGAATTATCGCCACTGGCGGCTTATGGTATTCATGGCAACGAGTTTCCTTCGGCAGGAATTGTCACCGGCATCGGTGTAATCCATGGCCACGAAACGATGATCATAGCCAACGATGCTACCGTGAAGGGCGGAACTTACGTGGAGGAAACAATTAAAAAGCATGTCAGAGCCCAGGAAATAGCCATGGAAAATCATCTTCCCTGCGTTTATATGGTGGATTCCGGTGGTGTTTTCCTGCCCGATCAGGCGAAAGTTTTTCCGGATAAATACGACTTTGGAAGGTTCTTCTTCAACCAGGCGCGCATGTCGGCCCAAGGCATACCACAGATTGCCATTGTGATGGGCTCATGCACGGCGGGAGGAGCGTACGTTCCGGCCATGAGCGACGAAACCATTATTGTGCGCAACCAGGGAACCATTTTTATCGGTGGTCCGCCACTCGTAAAAGCCGCCACAGGCGAAGAAGTCACCGCCGAAGAACTCGGTGGCGCGGAGGTTCACACTTCCATTTCGGGAGTTGCCGATCATCTGGCCGAGGACGATCGGCATGCCATCCAGATTTGCCGCAATATTTTCCAGACACTTAACTTACCCGAAAAGCAATTTCTCGGGCTGGCACCCATCGAAGAACCATACTACAATCCTGAAGAATTATATGGCATTGCCCCGCTCGACCTGCGGAAGCCGGTGGATTCAAAAGAAATTATTGCGCGTATCGTCGACGGAAGCAGGTTTCATGAATTCAAAGCCCGTTATGCCCCAACGCTTATCACCGGATTCGCAAATATCATGGGTTTTCCGGTAGGGATATTGGCCAATAATGGTGTATTGTTCAGCGAAACAGCCCTCAAAGGCGCTCATTTTATCGAGCTATGCACATCCCGTAATGTTCCGATCATTTTCCTGCAAAATATTACCGGTTTTATTGTTGGTAAAGAATACGAACGTCGCGGCATTGCGCGTGATGGTGCCAAACTTGTTCATGCCGTTGCCAATGCCGCGGTTCCAAAATTCACTGTCGTTTTTGGCGGTTCCTTTGGTGCAGGGAATTATGCCATGGCGGGCCGTGCCTATGAACCACGGTTACTCTTCATGTGGCCTAACGCCAAAATCTCGGTGATGGGCGGCGAACAGGCTGCCGGAGTGCTCATTACTGTTAAGGAAGATCAACTCAAGGCTAAAGGGCAATCACTCTCAGTCGCAGATCGGGATGAATTGCGCAACAGCATAATGAAAAAGTATGCTGAAGAAGGCTCGGCCTATTACAGCACGGCACGTTTATGGGACGATGGAATCATCGATCCGATAGATACGCGTAAAGTACTTGCCATGGGAATAGCAATGTCGCTCAATAAGAAATTTGCAGAAACAAAATATGGGATATTCCGGATGTAATTAAAGGCACAAGAAAAAGAAAAAAGAAGTATGCCTCAGTTGCATTTCTTTCTTTTTCTCCTGTTTGCGCATTAAATTTTTAACTATGAACTCTTATACCACAATAAACGTCGAAATAAAGGACGCTGTTGCCACAGTTTCGCTCAACCGCCCCGACATCCGCAACGCATTTAACGAAGTGATGATAGCAGAACTAATAACTTGTTTTGAATCACTTCAGGGAAAGGCAGATGTTAGAATAATTGTTCTGAGAGGAGAAGGCAAATCCTTTTGTGCCGGTGCCGACCTCAATTGGATGCATGATGTGGCAAAGTATACTTATCAGGAAAACTATCATGAAAGCCTGCAACTTTCCAAATGTTTTTATACAATTTATACTTCGCCAAAACCCACCATTGCAGTGGTTCATGGAGCAGCTATCGGCGGAGCCAACGGTTTGCTGGCTGCCTGCGATATGGCCTATTGCGACAACGACACCATTTTTTCGCTTAGCGAAGTGAAAATAGGCATTGTACCAGCCTGCATTTCACCTTACGTGATCAAGCGGGTGGGTGAATACGGTGCCCGGGAACTTATGCTAACCGGTAGGCGTATCAATGGCCCGGAAGCCCAATCCTTTGGATTAGTGAATAAATCCCTTGCTGCAGAAGATATTGAGGCTCACGTGAATGGAGTGATTAAGTTATTGCTGAGCAGCGGACCGAAAGCCATGTCGCAATGCAAAGTACTGATCGATAAGGTGACAAACCAGATTTCCCTGGATGAAGCGCTCACCTTTACAGCTAAAATGATTGCCGATATTCGTGCATCGGAAGAAGGGCAGGAGGGGATGGCGGCATTTTTGGAGAAGCGAAGTCCAAAGTGGATAAATACTTGAAAGATTAATTAATGGCGGGGATTCAAAAAATATTAATTGCAAATCGTGGCGAAATTGCTGTTCGTATCATGCAAACAGCCCAACGTATGGGTAGTGCTACGGTTGCGATTTATTCCGAAGTGGACAGTGAAAGCAAGCATGTGGCAATGGCCGGTCAGGCAATCTGCTTAGGACATTCAGCTTTGGCTGATACTTACCTGAATATTGAGAAGATCATTGATACGGCCATTCGCACTGGTTGTGATGCCATTCATCCGGGCTATGGTTTCCTGTCCGAAAATCCTGAATTAGTTGCTGCCTGCGAAAAAGCCGGAATCATATTTATAGGTCCCTCCACCCGCGCCATGCAGGTAATGGGTCATAAAATTGAAGCGCGCGATTTTGTGAGCTCCATTGGTGTCCCCGTAACCAAAGGACTGACAGGAGATGCTGCAACGATACTTGAGAATATCGGGCAATTGGAATTTCCCGTATTGGTGAAAGCAGCAGCAGGTGGAGGTGGCAAAGGAATGAGAATCGTTCATTCGGCCGATTTGCTCGTTGCAGCGCTCGAATCCACCAGCCGTGAAGCGCTCTCCTATTTTGGCGACGGTACTGTTTATGTGGAAAAATTTATCGAAGAACCTCGCCACATCGAGTTCCAGATCCTTGGGGATAAATATGGCAATGTGGTGCATCTTTTCGAGCGCGAATGCTCCATACAACGACGCTATCAAAAGATTGTCGAAGAAGCGCCATCACCGACACTTACGCCGGAAATCCGCACCCGCATGGGCGAAGCTGCCGTAAACATAGGAAAGGCCATAGGGTATAACAGCGCAGGCACCATCGAATTCCTGGTAGATTCAGCGCTCAATTTTTATTTTCTCGAGATGAACACCCGCATACAGGTGGAGCATCCTGTTACCGAGATGATAACCGGTGTCGACGTTGTAGAAGAGCAAATCAGAATTGCTTCAGGGGAAAAGCTTAGGTTAAAACAAGAAGAACTCAGTATTAATGGCCATGCCATCGAATGCCGCATTTATGCAGAAGATCCGGCAAACGGGTTCTCCCCGTCGCCAGGCAGAATGACTTTTTATCATGAACCTTCAGGATTAAATATCCGGGTGGATTCAGGGATTTCCGGAAACCCGATAATTCCAACTCATTTTGACCCTATGATCAGCAAACTGATTCTTCATGCAGAAACGCGGCAACAAGCAATGCAACAAATGGGCCTGGCACTGGATAATTATATAGTTCAGGGTGTGAAAACGAACATTAGTTACCTGTACGAACTCATTCGCCACGAGGCATTTCTTCGTAATAGTTTATCTACAAAATTTTGCGATCTGCATGGAGTGGAACTCCTGGAACGTTGCGAGAATCATAAAATATCAATAGGATTGCACTTGCCTGTAATTGCTTGCATTATCGGAACTTATCTTCCCGTTGGAAACAATTCGAGCCTCCAGGATCCCTGGAAAGCCATCGGGTATTGGCGTATAGATCATAAAGTCTTCTTTTCAACAGATGATCGGCCGATTGATGTTCTGTTCCGGAATTCTAATTCTGCGCAGTTGGAGATAGAATTTGAACGCAACATCTGGAAAGTATCGAACTGGCGCAAAGAGGGCAGCAAAGTGAAATTCGATATCGGCAACGACAACCATACTTCATGGCAGAGCCAGGATGAGTTTGGATTAATTTATATCAATATCGGGGTATGCCAGTTTACAATCAGGCGTAGCGACCTGTTAACCGGAAATCAGGATTTTGAACCCGAAGGCATCGCAGATTTGGCTCAATCAGGGGATATGAAGGCGCCAATGCCAGGCAGAATAGTTAGCATAAAGGTGCAATCCGGCGATGAAGTCAAAAAAGGCGATCTGATGCTTATCCTTGAATCTATGAAAATGGAAAACAATATCTTAAGTCCGATGGACGGGATTATTGAAAAAGTGCTGGTTATGCAGGGAGAAATGGTCGATCCCAGTACGCGGCTCATTCACTTCAGGATTGAAGAAATTTAATATTTAATAATTGATAATTATGGATTTTAACCTGAGCGAAGAACATCAACTTATCCGGCATACCGTCCGCGATTTTGCCGAACGTGAAATAAAACCGGTGGCCCGCGAACTCGACGAGAAAGCCATCTTTAGTCCGGAGCTCACCCTGCAAATGGGAAAACTCGGGCTGTTTGGCATTTCACTGCCACAAAGGTACGGTGGGCAGGGAATGGATACGCTATCCTACATCATCGCCGTGGAAGAACTTGCACGTATAGATGGGTCGCAGGCCGCTACTGTGGCAGCACATAATTCACTGGGCATTGGCCCGCTTTTTTATTACGGAACAGAAGAACAGAAGATGAAATATCTACCTGGACTTTGCACAGGCGAAGCCATTTGGGCTTTCGGGCTTACCGAATCTGAAGCAGGTTCCGATTCACGTGGTACAAAAACCCATGCCCGCCTGGATAATGGACAATGGGTGATAAGCGGTTCCAAGATATTTATAACAAACGGATCGGCCGATATCTCAATCGGCGCCACAGTACAGGCCGTGACTGGCGAACGCGATGGGAAGAAGGAATTTTCAACCATTATTGTCGAAAAGGGAACAACAGGTTTCGTGCGTTCGACTATGCATGGTAAAATGATGTGGAGAGCATCCGATACCGCCGAGTTGTTTTTTGATGATTGTCGCGTACCTGAAGGGAACTTGCTGGGAAAAATTGGTGAAGGTTCAAAAATTATGCTATCAACCCTCGATAACGGCCGTTTATCCATAGCCGCCATGGGATTGGGTTGTGCCCAGGGTGCCTATGAACTGGCATTGAGATATGCGCAGGAACACAAACAGTTTGGA
>DASVHX010000109.1:0-4213 GCA_036382355.1 Bacteroidales bacterium | reverse complement strand
ATACCGCTCGTCGCACCTTCATAACCCGAGCCATTACAAAAGGCATTCCTTTGAATATAATCATGGGGATCACCGGTTATACCAGGATTGAAACGTTAACCCGTTATATGGATAAGTATACGCCTACAAATGGGTATCGGGAGTTGCTGGAAGAGTAATAACTCAATTTGGATAAATTTTCCATCTATTTTTTGAGTACCCTATCACTGGAAGAAAATTTTTACATTTGTCCTATCTATTAGTATATCTCTAATCTCTTTCGGGGTTAGCTCCCCGCCGCTTGCGGCGAATAGGAAATAATTCCCGCGATACTCCGCTGCTTGCGGCGGGGTCCTTCATTAGTCAACTATATGTCACAAATAAAAACCAAGTAAAACGGGAGCAACTATGGTTTTTTCAAAGTACGAGAAACAGGTTTATGCGATCCTTCGGATTATTGCAGGATTTCTTTTTCTGTGGCACGGTTCACAAAAACTTTTCGGGTTCCCTCAGGCAGGACATGAGATACCGTTTTACATAGTGTTTATTGCAGGTCCGATAGAGTTCTTTGGTGGCCTTCTGATCATGACCGGCCTTTGGACGCGCTGGGCAGCATTCATTTGTAGTGGAGCGATGGCTTATGCTTACTGGACAGTTCATGGAATTCACGCACTACTACCTCTGGTGAACTTTGGTGAAACGGCAGTGATTTATTGTTTCTTGTTTTTATTCATTTCAACCACGGGATCCGGTGTATACAGTGTTGACCATTTCTTGGAAAAGAGAAAACAAAAAAGAAATCAGTTTGAATTTTGAATATTTAATATGGTAACTTTTAACTTATTAATAATATGAAAAATAGAACTTTAGGTAAGAATGGACCCATAGTATCCGCAATAGGTCTGGGCTGCATGGGTATGTCAGAATTTTATGGAAAAGGTGATGATATTGAATCTATTGCTACAATCCATCGTGCAATAGAGCTTGGCATCAATTTTCTTGACACTGCCGATATATATGGAATGGGCAAAAACGAAGAACTTGCTGGCAAAGCTTTGAAAGGGAAAAGGGACAAGGTATTTCTTGCAACCAAATTCGGAAATGTGAGGGGTTCTAAAGGAGAGTTTTTAGGAGTCAATGGCAAGCCGGAATATGTCAGTTCTGCCTGCGAAGCCAGTTTGAAAAGGCTTAATGTAACTACCATCGACCTTTATTACCAACATAGGGTTGATCCGAATACTCCGATTGAAGCGACTATTGAAGCAATGGCTAAACTTGTAAAAGAAGGTAAGGTACGCTATATTGGACTTTCTGAAGCAAGTCCTGAAACTATTCGACGTGCTGATAAAGTTCATAAAATAACAGCACTGCAAACAGAGTATTCTTTATGGTCACGCGATGTGGAGACAGGAATACTTGAAGTTTGTCGTGAACTTGGAATCGGGTTTGTTCCATACAGTCCTCTCGGACGAGGTTTTCTTACTGGTAGATTCAGGAAAGATGACGATTTTAAAGAAGGTGACTTCCGTAAGAATTATCCCCGCTTCCAAGGAGAAAATTTCAAAAACAACTTGAGTCTTCTCAGCAAGCTGGATGAACTATCAAAGTTAAAAGATTGCACAAAGGCTCAAATCGCTCTTTCATGGGTACTTGCTCAGGGTGAAGATTTAGTGCCTATACCAGGTACGAAACACAGGGTATATCTTGAAGAGAATGCCAAAGCAGTGGATATAACATTAACCGGGGCGGAGATAACACAACTCAGCAATGCAATACTTCTCGGTGCTGCCTCCGGACAACGTTACGCCCCGCAAGCTATGATTTCTGTGAATAGATAAAAAGGTAAAACTTGAAAAGTGAATTCATAAGGATTAACTAAATAAGTTCAAGCCTTATAATTCCATTCCACGAGTGAATGGAACTACCTATTGGTTATCAACACATTACAGTTTTTAGGATCAAATATCAGTCCAAAAAACAGTCATCAAAATCAATTTCAAATATATGATGTTTGATAATCAATAAGTTACAAAATATTATAATGATTAAAGTAATAACCAAAAAATATCATTTTCTTCAAGGTGATTTGTTTCAGATCCTTTGTAATCCTGATGTACAACCGCGTAACCCCCAGGTGCTCTTTTGCCTCTGTGATCATACTCAATTTATTGACCCGGCTGTTTACTTTATAAATGCATACAATCAGTTCAAGCGCTTCATTCTTCAGCTTTTCTCCGATCGTGTATTTGAACTCTTTCCCAAACATACTAACCGACTGATATATGGCAAGCAGAAGATCGTAGCTCTTTTTGAATACCGGCAGATGTTCATACTGAGCCATTTTATTTTCCTCCCACCCACATGGCCATCCCTATAAAATAATCAAATAATCAATCATGGACACAGCGGGCCGAAAAACCGTACGTCTTGTAGTAGTAGTCACGGTACACGCCCTCGAGATGGTAGTCGAGGTACCGGGGCCACGCGTCTGTAGACGAGTACTCCGTCGACGACCAGAAGTAGGCGTAGTTAGTGAGATCGTAGAAATTGCCATTGCCGAACCGATAGCCGCCCGGAAGGGCAGTGAATCCACTGGAGTTGGTTGCCCCGGTATTTGGTGATAACCAATGAGCTGTTCCGGTCTCTTTCATCTTTCCTCCGGCAATGGGTTCTCCACCAAGAAAATCAGTAAGCGCTGTCCATTCCGCATCACTCGGCAAATGCCAGCCCGATGGACAGGCTCCAAGCGCTGTTTGCCAGTCATATAACCTGCCATAGGTACTGCAATTCGAGGAACTGTCATCGTAGCACCAACTATTGCCTGTACTGTAGTTCAGGTTTTCTGCCATCCATGTTTGCCCGCCTATTTGTACAATTGAATAGTTGTTGTTATCCGCATCCGTGCATGCTGCAAAAGTAAATGTCGTTGTCTTACTGCTGGCAGGTACATCCGTTACTATTGTACTGTAAATCCCGGTAATGCCCTTATAAAGTAACTGATCGCCATCTGCATATGGCATATCTATCGTGGATGCAATGTTTTTCGGCAAGCTGACCGGAGTATTCTTAACAGAAGAAACATACTCAATTCTTGCTGTGCTTTGCAAGTTGCTTTGACTTATCAGTTTTGTGGAATAATTATAGTTTATACCAGTAACTTTCACAAAATACATACCCTGGCTGATTCCTGAAATTCGGAAACTATGTATTCCAGTTGAAAGCATTGAGCTGAATTGACAGACAGTTTTAGCAGATAAATCAAAAATGCCTATAACCGCATTGCCACTTTCCGATGCAACGAATGTTAACATTGCCTGCTCTGCCATTGGATTTGGATAAATGTGCAAAGTCTCATTATTATTATCCAGGGTTCCAATTCCAACTGCTGGAATTAAATGTAAAACATCTCCCCCGTTAAGGGTAACTGTGGCTCCGCTTGTTAAATTGTCAACTTTTACGGTGCCTACCACGTTTGTAACGCCTGAACCTGCAAAACTGATCAGATAATCCTGTGCCTGCGTTTTCAGTATGGCAAGTAATAAAAAAATGATAATAACGGTAGATTTTTTCATGATTTTCAATTTTAAAGGTTAATAAGATTTGTTTTTAATATTTTACTGGAAAAACCGGAGTTCCGGACCACCCTCTGCCGATTTTTGTTGACCACAATATCTTCTTAACAATCAACAAGGTGAGGTGGTCATTTTGTTCCGGCGAAGACTGGGCAAAGCGAGCGTTTTTTCCAGTGCTACTACCGAGAATACTTTCTTTTTCATTGCCATCTTTTGGATGACCGTTAATAAAATCTCAGCTTGAATCCTGTGTGACTGCAAAATAACAGAACTTCAGAAGCAAGAAGGGGTAAGAAGTTCAATTTATATTATTACTAAGGCTTTAAGGTCATTTTCAGTTCAGAATCAAAGTACATCTGAACCCACTGGTAAGGAACTGGTCCGGTTAATGTTGCATATATCCGTAAATAAAAACCATTGCTACCAAACGGGATGTTGCCGTTAATTACTGTCAGGATCAATGTTTTACCCGTTCCCCCGTTGTTGTTAACACTAGCGATCTGAACTGGGGATGAAAAATCTGTATTATTGGATACTTCAGCTCGGGCCGACTGAAGCCATCCGAAGTTGGCCTCGACAGGTGCATTGATCGTTATGGAGAATTGCGTAAAAACAGGATTTTCAATAGTGCCGCTTGACACCCCGTGTGCGTTTAGTAGACT
>DASVHX010000108.1:0-3050 GCA_036382355.1 Bacteroidales bacterium | reverse complement strand
TATTTTTGCCCATTAAATTAAAACTAATAAAATAAAAACGGGTTCAAAGGTAATCACAGACCTATGCATTGTCCCGAAAAAAAAGTACACAAAGGCTTTTTTGCGATTTCATAAAATTCCTGTAAGTCCATCCAGTTTTTGACAAGGTGTTGTTATTGGAAATAATAGTAATTTTGCAATTACAATTCTTTTATATGAAAAAAGTAAATTTTCGACCGTCATTTCTTCAGATTTTATATTTAATAATCTATCTTCTTCTGTTCTCTTTTATTATTTATACACCCACTCTAATAAGCGGTCCTTTGCACATAACAGAAAAATTGATTATTGAAGAAGAAACCATCGAGGGCTCACTTTTGGGCATTCTGTTTGTTCTGAGTATTTTGATATTAAATTTATATAAACATGAAGTTAACAAACATAAAGAACTCATTAATAAAATTAATATTGATAAAAAGAAAGTCGAGAAAAGACTCATTGATTCAGATCAATATATTGGTATGATAAATGTTCAAATCCAGGAAATTAAATCAATTTTTAATAATATTAACAAATATCCTGAATCAAAAGATGATTTAAAAAAAACGTTTCAGTTTTTTGGCGAGCGTGTCCTTGGCATTGTAAATGCAAATTGGGTGTTATTTAGGATAATTAACAACACCAATCATCGGACCCTCAGCGAACAATTTGAAACAAGGCAAGGTTATACTTATGATTATCCGCATATCAGCAATAAAATGATCATCGAAAACCAACTTGTATTACCCTTTACTTTTGTCATCTCAAATCCGCAGAATTTAAATATTCTCGTTTTCTGTGTTATTCCTGTTGAAAAAATCAGCAACGATCAGCTGGTATTTATTCAGGCTATTATAAATGAACTTACAAAGCTGTTTGTTATTTTAAACTCCTCATATTACAAGAAAGAATATAAATGACTTTTTTATCAGTGATAACCCTGATAAAAAAACATAAAAAGAATAATTCAATTCCGATAATAATCATGACCGCATGTGACTCACTTTTCCAAATGTAAACGGATTCTTGTGGCACATCCCATTCTTCAAAAGCCAGGAAAGCAATATGCCTTCCCCTTTCAGTGCATTCCCGCTGTCAAAGCGCTCTTTCCCGGGGAAAAACTAAATTCACGATCACCAGAATAAATTCCATTCTCCTTAGACCTTACTCCTCACTCCTGCTTACATTGCCGCAGGCTTATTCATAGTCCTGCAATCAGATGTATTTATTTATATCTATCAATTCCACGCACAGAATTGATTTTCCCATTCGTCGATAAAAACCTCCTTTCTGTCCACAAACATCTTTCCTTCTTATATATAATTTTCATGCATATCAACGTGTGTATAATTTTGTCCTGTAAAATAAATCTAGCGCCATGAACACCGGAATTAAATCAATCATTACCCTAAGCTTCATCCTCCTGCTTATTGCTCCGGAAACTTTCGGCCAAGCGGCAACAAAGGAGTGGACGCTGCGGAATTGTATTGACTATGCCTTACAGAATAACATTCAGGTTAAGAAAATGCAGGTTGTGGTGAAAGTGAACGAAGCAGGGTATGAGCAATCGAAAGCAGCACGCCTGCCTTCGCTTAATGGTGGAGCGAGTGAATCCTTTTCGCATCAGCAGGCCTTGCAGAGTAATCTCAGCACCCGGGAGTCTTCCTTTACCGGGGATTACTTCCTGCGTTCGGACATGACCTTGTATAATGGTTCAAAATTAACGAACAACATCGCCCAGCAGGAACTTTTTGTAAAATCGGCAGCATTGGGCGTAACGGAATCACAGAACAACATCGAACTTGCCGTCACCGCAGCATACCTGCAGGTGCTTTATGCCCGCGAATCGGTGAACAATGCCGTAAACAGACTCAGCGCATCCAAAGCCCTGGCCGACCAGGCAAAAATCCAATATGATGCCGGCTATATTGCTGAAAGCAATTATGCCCAGGTACAAGCGCAGTATAGCAGCGACACTTATACACTCGTCACCGCCCGAAACAACCTGAGCCAGCAGCTCCTGAGCCTCAAGCAACTGCTTGAACTCGACATCAACCAGGAACTGAACCTCTATTTCCCTGAATTGAGCGATTCATTAGTCCTCAAACCCATCCCATCCGAACAGGATGTCTACAATTCGGCGCTCAGTTTCATGCCAGAGATCGAAAACGGGAAATTGTCGGTCAATTCAGCAGAATATAACATCAGGATTGCAAAGGCCGGCTACTCACCCAGCCTGAGCCTGAGCGCTTCGACATCTACCGGGTACAACAACAGAGTATCCAATGGATTTGCCACCCAGATGGGGGATAATTTCTATCAGAATGTTGGCCTGAGCCTTTCGATCCCGATATTCAACAACAAGCAGGTGAAGACTTCCGTTTCGAGGGCAACGCTCGGTTTAGAAACGGCCCGGCTGGACGATGCCGCAACCCGAAAGGATTTGCTGAGCCGTGTTGAATCGGCATACCTCAATGCCGTCTCGGCCCAGAGCCGTTTCCTGGCCGCCACGGAGCAACTCAAATCAACGGATAAAAGTTATTCGCTAGTTGAAGCGCAATTTAACCTTGGCATGAAGAATACGGTGGACCTGCTTACCGAAAAAATTAAATACCAGGCAGCCCAGGAGGAGTTCCTGCAGGCGAAATACGCGGCCATTCTGAACTACAAGCTGCTGGATTTCTATCAGCAGAAAAAAATTGAACTGTAGGGGATGAACGAATGGTCATAAACGATAAATCAAATACTCAGGACCACTAATTATCAGAAATATCAAAAGTTACCCTAAACAATAAAAAGAAATCGAGTCATGAAAAAAAAACAAATCATCCTGTACTCATCCATCCTGTTGGTAATCCTGGCGTTTGGATATTGGTTCCTGAAGAAGGAAAGTACCGGTAAGGTAGCAACCTATATCACCGCTGAAGTGAAAACAGGATCGATAGTGAATAATGTTACGGCTATCGGCACGGTGCAGCCGGTGAAGAAAGTGGAAGTAGGCACCCAGGTATCCGGAGTGATCAAAAAGATTT
>DASVHX010000107.1:0-5803 GCA_036382355.1 Bacteroidales bacterium | reverse complement strand
TTACTTTTGGAGAAACTGGAAAAATCAGTAATAGTCATTAATAATTCAGCACCCTTATTCATTAAATCCACATCCAGATCGCCAAAAATATAATAAGAGAATCCTTCCTCAAATGGGTCTTTTACCCTATTAATATGGTATTCATAAGTACGCGACAAAGCACTAAAGCGGGCATGAGCGTCAACTTTTACAGGGATAATTTCTTTGATGACAATATCGCGGGGTAAAAACCGGTTGAGCCTGAAAATTAGATCTAATCTTTCACTTTGAGTATGATATCCAAAAAAATCGTAATGGGCAATAAAGTCTTTAGCATGCACTCCTGTATCTGTTCTGCCACATCCTGTAAGTTGAACATCCTGTTTCAATACGACAGAAAATGCCTCGTTTAATTGCTGCTGAACACAAATAGCATTCTCCTGCGTCTGCCATCCATGAAACCTTGACCCCACAAAGGCTAACCTTATAAAATACCTATTCATATTCCGGAAAAATTAATTAACTGTAAAAGTAGGAAACAAAAATTGAGTTCTCCGCCCGATCACAACTTTAGCCTAATTTTCAAGCAATTATGTTTAGAACCGGTTTAAATAGCTTGATTGACGCAAAAATTCGCAGGTATTGTTAACAAAATAACAATGGATTTTATAATTTTGAACTTTAAATTGTTATTCAATTCACAAACATTCTTATAACAAATTAATTTGAAGTATCTTATAAACTAAAACAGGAGGTTTTTCTATGTCAACTACAGAAACATTAGTAAGAGAACTTGTCGAAAAACATGGCAAATCGCGCAACAGTCTGATGCCAGTGCTGCAAGCAATCGTGGCCACCGAGAAATATCTTTCGGAAGAAGCCATGATTTATGTTGCCCACGAACTCGACCTTTCGGCAGCAGATGTATATGGCACAGCTTCGTTCTACACATTCCTCGACACAGTTCCACGAGGAAAGAACATTGTGCGCATATGTAAAACCATAACCTGCCACATGAAAGGTAAGGACGAAATTATCAAAGCCATCAGCGATGAACTGAAGATAAAAGTTGGAGAAACCACGCACGATAAGAAATTCACATTACTGACAGCAAATTGCCTCGGCTGGTGCCACAAAGGTCCGGTAATGTTGATAAATGATGAAGTCTATCCGGAGCTTACTCCTCAAAAAGCCCTGGATGTGATTGAAGAATATTCTAAGAATTCCCACATCTGATAATAATTCGCTAACAGATCAAACACAAACTCAACATGGAAAACACAACTCTAAAGAAAGTCGATATTATATTCGAGTGGGATGAGAAATTTACACCACTTGATGTGCTCGAAAAAACGCTTAAACGGACCCCTGATGATATAATCCTCGACCTGATCGATTCCGGGCTAAAGGGAAGAGGTGGCGCTGGTTTCCCAACCGGGCTTAAATGGAAATTTGCCCGCAATGAAGATAGCGATGTAAAATATGTAATCTGCAATGCCGATGAAGGCGAGCCAGGAACATTTAAAGACCGCGAGATAATCGATCGTGTACCTGAGAAAATATTTGCCGGAATGGCCATCTGCGGTTATGTTGTTGGCGCAACTGAAGGTTATATTTACCTGCGGGGAGAATACAATTTCTTATTGAAAACCTTATCCAGGAAACTGGATTTGTTTAACCAGCAAATGAAAGAGCGTAAAATAAATTTCTCTATCTACATTAAATCCGGCAGTGGTGCATATGTATGCGGAGAAGAAAGTGCTCTGTTTGAATCGATGGAAGGGTTCCGCGGCGAACCACGCAATAAGCCTCCCTACCCTACAGTAGCCGGATATAATGGAAAACCTACTGTAATTAATAATGTGGAAACCCTTGTATATACAACCATGATTTGCAGGATGGGACCACAACAATTCAAGGCACTCGGTACATCGGATTCCCGGGGATCAAAGGTTTTCTCAGTATCTGGAGATACACCAATAGCCGGAATCTACGAATTGGAACTCGGTATGCCATTACATGATTTCGTGAATGAGTTTGGCGATGGCGACACAAAGGCAGTTCAGGTAGGTGGGGCATCAGGGCATTGTGTTCCACGCAAAAAATTCAACGATACAATTATTGGCTTCGAAGGTATTCCAACCGGTGGTTCTATGATGATCTTTAATTCTACAAGATCTATGTATAATGTACTCCATGACTACCTGGAATTCTTCACTGAGGAATCGTGTGGACAATGCACCCCATGCAGGGTAGGCTGCCAGCAATTACTCAAAGGTATCGAAGCAGTAAAAAGAGGTGAAAGATCGCCATCTTACCTGGAAGATCTGAAGAAATTAGCAGCTACTATGAAAATAGCCGCCAAATGCGGGCTTGGACAATCAGTAGGCAATCCCTTCAATTCTATTGTCGATAATTTCAGGGAAGAAATCATCTATTAATCAAATATCAAAACAAAGGAGATTCTCATTATGAGCAAATATATGGTAAACCTAAAAATCAATAATACGCCTGTTTCTGTTGAAGAAGGCACTACCATCCTCAATGCCGCCAAGAGGCTTAATTTCAGGATCCCGACACTTTGCAACCACCCCGATTTGACAGTAGCTGGAAATTGCCGCGTCTGCCTGGTGGAAATCAAAGGCGCCCGGCTGCTTTCTGCTTCCTGCGCCACTCCGGTGTCGGAAGGGATGGAAGTATTCACCAACAGCGAGAAGGTGCGCATCGCCCGCAAGCATGTTGTAGAACTATTGCTTTCAGAACACAATGCGGACTGCACCAAGTGCTTTAAGAACGGACGTTGTGAATTGCAGGATCTGACAAGCGAATACCGCTACGGATCGCATATGTTTATCGACCTTGTGAAAGCACACCATAAAGTACTGGATATTTCGTCGCCTTCCATTACAAGAGATAACAGTAAATGCATCAGGTGTCAGCGTTGTGTCCGCACCTGCACCGAATTACAGGCTGTAAGTGCACTGGCTGTAGTGAATAAAGGCGATCGACAGTCAATTTCTACATTCCTGAATAAACCCTTGAACGAAGTCGTTTGTACTAATTGTGGACAGTGTATTAACCGTTGCCCTACCGGAGCCTTGTACGAAAGAAATTATATGGAAGAAGTATGGAATGCCATTTACAATCCAAATAAATTTGTGGTCGTGCAAACCGCTCCTGCAACACGTGTTGCACTTGGCGAAGATTTGGGAATCGAACTTGGAACGCGCGTTACGGGAAAAATGGTGTCAGCTCTGAAAAAGATGGGATTCAATAAAGTTCTGGACACCGATTTTACAGCCGATCTCACCATACTGGAAGAAGGTACTGAACTTCTCACCCGCCTTAAAAGAGCTTTGGTGGATAAGGACGAAACAGTAGCTCTTCCCATGATGACTTCCTGCTCGCCAGGATGGATCAAATTCCAGGAACATATGTATCCTAGCTTGCTCGATAATCTCTCGACCTGCAAATCGCCACAACAAATGTTCGGCTCCCTTGCAAAGACTTATTACGCCGAAAAGATTAACATTAAGGCCGAAAACATGGTGGTCGTTTCCATTATGCCGTGCACAGCTAAAAAGTTCGAATGCGACAGGTCCGAAATGCGCGATAGTGGCTACAAAGACGTAGATTATGTACTTACAACCCGCGAACTGGCTATGATGATTAAACAAGCTGGAATTGATTTCGCAAAACTTGAAGATGAATCCTATGACAGCATCCTTGGAGAATCAACTGGTGCTGCTGTTATTTTCGGCACAACAGGCGGCGTCATGGAAGCAGCATTACGTACCGCTCATGAAATAATCACCGGTCGCGAAGTTCCGTTTACTAATCTCAATATCAAACCGGTAAGAGGAATGGAAGGCGTCAAAGAAGCAACTATCAAAATCAAGAACGTGAAGCCCGAATGGAATTTCCTGGAAGGTGTGGAACTGAATGTAGCAGTTGCTCATGGTTTAGCCAATGCAAACAAACTCATGCAAAGCGTACAGAATGGTACTTCAAATTATCATTTTGTAGAAATCATGGGCTGCCCAGGTGGTTGCATTGGTGGAGGTGGACAGCCAATCCCTACATCTCCTGAAATCAGGAAAAAACGTGCCGAAGCCATTTATGAGGAAGATATGAATAAACAAATCAGAAAATCACATGAAAACCCCGAAGTTATAGAAGTCTATAAAGAATTTCTGGGCGAACCACTTGGACATAAATCGCACGAATTGCTGCATACGCATTATAAAGCCAGGAAACGGTATTAAGATTAAGATTTAAACTATTAAAAAAAGGAGCGGTAAATAAACGCTCCTTTTTGATTTTCCTACGAAAGGTTCAGCATTCTTAGCAGTTTTTTAAGCATATGCAATTACAAATCTATTTAGAATGACTATAAATTTTGTGTTATTTAAATAACAGTGTTAATATGTTAACAATAATATTTTTTTTTCGGTTTTAATACTTAATTTTGCACCATTGTTTAAAAATCCAGCCAAATGATTTAATCTACTGGTATACAGATATATATTAAGTGTTTGAGATGAAAACTGTAATGAAACTTAAAGATGTTGTAGCATTGTTGGATGCAAAGGTGATATGTGGTTCCGGGGAGCTTGACCGTGAAATAGAGTTTGCCTTTGCATCGGACCTGATGAGTGATGTACTTACATTAAAAAATGATAACCTTTTATTGCTTACCGGATTAGCCAATCTTCAGACAATCCGGACTTCAGAAATGTCGGATATCAGCAATATTATCTTTGTAAGGAACAAGAAGGCTACAGAAGAAATGATCGAACTAGCTAATGAAAACGACATGGTACTTATTGAATGTGAATATTCCATGTTTAAGACAAGTGGATTGCTTTACAATGCCGGCCTTAAATCTTTATATTAACTCACGCATGCATTTTGAATACGATATAGAGGGCAGTAATTTTACAAAAGCAGGGTTTGCTTCGAGTCAGTTTAAAAAAGTTTTGAAACAACTCAATATTGATCCAAAAATTATAAAACGCATTGTTGTAGCACTTTACGAAGCAGAAATGAATATTGTGGCACATGCTTACCATGGTAAAATTATAATCCAGGTAGAACCTGAGCAAATTGTGATTTTTCTATCTGATGAAGGCCCGGGAATTCCGGATATCGAAAAAGCAATGCAGATTGGATTTTCAACTGCATCGCCTGCAGTAAGGGAAATGGGATTCGGCGCTGGAATGGGGTTGCAAAATATTCAGAATAATGCTGACAATTTAAAAATTACCAGCCAGGTTGGTATCGGAACCCAGGTGGAAATTACAACATACTTATAAAACTATAGCATACATGGAAAATCCCAACTTTCACCATGCGCTTCAAATCAAAGAGAATCTTTGTATAGGATGTTCCCATTGTATGGATGTATGTCCTACCGAAGCCATCAGGGTTAGAAATGGTAAAGCGCTTTTAATCGCTAATAAGTGCGTGGATTGTGGCGAATGCTTCAGGGCATGCCCGGTTAGCGCTATCATTATTGACCACGACGATTTCTCAGAAATATTTTCATACAAATATAGGGTTGCTTTGGTGCCAATGGTTTTCATTGGTCAGTTTGCTGATAACGTCAAACGTACGCACATTTTCAGTGCTTTACTCGAAACCGGATTTACGCATATCCAGGAAGTGGAAGAAAGCGTGGAAGTATTGCACCAGTGCCTGCTGCGTTACCAGGCTACAAATCGCGTAAAACCCTTAATTTCTTCCTTCTGCCCGGCAATAGTCAGGTTGATACAGGTTAAGTTCCCCGGCCTCGTAGATAATATCATGTTGCTTAAACCACCGC
>DASVHX010000106.1:0-2625 GCA_036382355.1 Bacteroidales bacterium | reverse complement strand
TTCTCAATCCATATACGATCCTCGGGTTCCTGGCGGGTGGTTCTGTAATATATTGGTTTACAGGTGCATCTATTCAGGCTGTTACTACCGGTGCATATCGTGCTGTCGAATATATCAAGAAGAATATTCATCTTGATGAAGGTGCGGACAGCAGCGCATCCATCGAAACATCCAAAGAAGTGGTGAAGATATGCACTCAATATGCCCAGACGGGTATGTTCAATATATTTATCGCCATCTTCTCGTTTGCTTTGGCATTTGCTTTCTTTGCCGGTTACCGCGATACGGCTGCTGCAACTCCGGCACACATGTATGCAGCAACATCTTTCTTTGTCTGCTACCTGATTTCAATAGCTGTTTTCGGGCTGTTCCAGGCACTCTTTATGGCCAATGCCGGAGGAGCATGGGACAATGCCAAGAAAGTAGTTGAAGTTGACTTGCGCGAAAAAGGCACTCCTTTGCATGAAGCATCTATTGTAGGCGATACCGTTGGCGATCCTTTCAAGGATACATCTTCGGTGGCTTTAAACCCTATCATCAAGTTTACTACTCTTTTTGGTTTGCTGGCCATGGAAATTGCCATCTCTGATAGCTTTTTTTCAGTAGCTCCTTATGTGGGTGGTGTATTCTTTATTGTTGCACTCTACTTTGTATACCGCTCCTTCTATAAGATGCGGATCATTAAAACGGAATAACGTTCTTTTATTAATTAATCGGAAGCCGGCTCTCATTGAGGGCCGGCTTCTGTTATTTCTGACAATATGGTTTCCTTCATATTTATAATTATATCGGTCGAATAATTTTCCGGTTAAGTTATCTTATCAAAATGACAAAATATTAATTGTCATATGTACCCTGAGTTGTTTGCCTTTAGCCAGAAGAGAGAGGGAGTCGAAGCCTGTTCCGGTTTTGAGATAGCTGCATAATGACTTCTTTTGAATTTAAATGGCATAATCAATAGCATTTCTGTGGATAAAAGTTGTTTAGTAAAACTTTTGAATGTAATATAATTATACACATAGCAAAATAATATTTTACACTCTATGTCGAATAGGTTATTTCCTGCCGTACATTTACAGCATCAAATTATTCATTGTTTGCTGCAACCTGTCAACTTAAAAACCAAAGGCCATGAAAGCCTTCCTCACAATTCTCATCACTGCCACCCTGCAAAGTATATTTGCAATCGGAAATGTTAGTGCCCAAACAATTGCTATTGGTCATGTTACTGCTGAGGTCGTAGAATCGGTAAGCGCCTCCTCTATGGCTATTACAGGTTTTGACTTGAAAAATGAAAGCAACCAGACTGCTTCATCGCATTCCGCACTAGTCGGTTGGAAATATGAAAATGTGAACCTCGGTGACATTAAGATCAATTCCGGTTCAGGTATAACCTGCAATATAGTAATGATACCTGCTACATTATCCGACAACTACGGGAACGGCTTTACAATTGAACCTTCGGTAATAAGTTCTGTCCACACCATTACAGCACAGGCGCCTTCCGGGGCATAACTGACGCAAGGGAATTCCTGCAACTCATTAAGCAAAGCGGTTGGACCGATTGTTTTATCGCCACATACACGGCAGGAAAACGGGATGAGCCGATTTTCAGGATCAAGCGTGCAAAAATGATGCATTAACTTTCAAAACGGCCTGCTGAAAGAATTCATGCAGGGATGGACTTGAATAGACACTCAGATTGAATACAGATGATAATTTGCCTTGTATCGCTGACAGTTGAATAAAAACGTATTCGCACCGGGCGGTAGGCTTGATTAATAATAAAGGATTTGTAAAAACCGCTATCCGGTATCCTTTTTAGTACACAAAGAATATGGTACTGCGATCAGCAAAGATTACTGGACAAGACTGTATCTTTCAATTTTGGCATTAAGAGTAGGCCGGGTAATATCGAGAATCCGGGAAGCTTCCAGTTTGTTCCATTTTACTTCATCAAGTATACGCTTGATGTGGTATTTCTCCAGGTCCGAGAGCGACCGGAATTGAGATGCTTCCAAATTGTTAGCTGTATTATCATGCAGCCGATCATTGAGCGTGATATTCCCCTTCTCCAGCACATCGTTTTTGGACATAACAATAGCTTGCAGGATGGTGTTTTCAAGTTCGCGCACATTTCCATGCCATTCATGCTGCTGAAGCATTTCGATGACGCCATCGCCAATCTTAATCACGTTCTTATTAAACCGTTTGTTGAGTTTGTATAGAAAATGGATTACAAGGTCGCGTATGTCATCCTTGCGCTCGCGCAAAGGTGGCAGGTTGATTGTAAATACTTTAAGCCGGTAATAGAGATCTTCCCTGAATTTACCCTGTTCTATCAGTTTTTCCAGGTTGCGGTTGGTAGCAGCAATAATACGGGCTTTCATCGGGATAGTAGCTTCTCCGCCTACTTTCTCAAATTCCAGTTCCTGGATAACTCTCAGTAGTTTCACCTGGGTATTGAGCGATATTTCAGAAATTTCGTCGAGGAAAATAGAGCCTTCTCCTGCAAGTTCGAACTTACCTTTTTTATCGCGTATAGAATCTGTAAAAGAGCCTTTTACGTGTCCGAAAAGTTCGCTCTCGAGTAATGATTCGGTAAGAGCGCTGCAGTTTACGATC
>DASVHX010000105.1:0-3533 GCA_036382355.1 Bacteroidales bacterium | reverse complement strand
AGTAAGCCATAAACAGATATAATGTCCAGATAGCCAGCGAATAGAAAATGAAGAGCAATGGTTGCTTTATGCTGCCGAGAGATTTAATACCTTCGAGAAAGCCAAGTATTTGGGCTTTTAGCTTCTGGCGGAAGGCAGATCGCCGCAACAATCGCCAAAGTATGATCAATACGGCTATTAAAACCAGCCCGATTATAATGCTGACAATAATGAAAAATGCCGAGAAATCCATAGTATAATGAAACTTTGCAGCTAATGGGTCGTAAACCCTTGTTTGAATATAACTGCTAAGCCGGTCCGATTGTATGTAAATTGTGGTGAAGAAAAGAATAAAGAACATAAGCATATCCACCGCTCTTTCCGTTATCACGGTACCAAATGATTTGGTGAATGGGATTTTTTCGTAGCGTGTAAGAATTCCGCACCGGCTTACTTCGCCCAGCCTTGGCAGGGCCAGGTTAGCCAAATAGCCAATCATAACGGCAAAAAACACATTGGAACTACGTGGAATATAACCCATCGGTTCCATAAGCATTTTCCAGCGCAACGTCCTGAGGAAATGGCTCAGAATACCCAATAAAACGGCAAGTGCAATCCATGCATAATTTGCATGACGAAAGGATAACATGATTTCTTTTTTCTGATCATGCGTTAAATTGCGCATAAATAACCAGATAAAAAATATTCCTATGCCCATAAAAAAAAGGAAACGGGCAATCGTACTGATCTTGTTTTTCAAGAAACTACCTGAGTTTATTGTTACTATCGGGGAAAACTACTGTAGGATGAAATGAACGTGCTTCTTCAAAGTCCATGCTTGCATAAGAAACAATAATGATCAGATCACCCGGAACTGCTTTGCGGGCTGCTGCTCCATTAAGTGAAATAGAACCTGAACCGCGCTCACCTTTTATTACATATGTTTCCAGGCGCTCTCCATTGTTGATATTCAGCACATGTACTTTTTCATATTCAATGAGGTTGGCAGCCTCCATCAAATCCTCGTCAATAGCAATGCTACCAATGTAATGAACATCTGCCTGGGTAATTGTAGCCCGGTGTATTTTCGATTTAAGAACTTCGATATGCATGGTGCAAAGTTACGTAAAAAATCAATTTATGAATTAAAACCTCCAATTGCTGATAAACAGCATAGTTAAAATCCGTACTATATAAAGTATTTTTAGTTATGACGGTAATGCGATGCAAAGTGCGTATTGTTTATTGAAATTATTACCGCTGTAATACTACATTATCGATAAGGCGCACATGACCAAGGAATGCCGCCAAACAAATTATAAGGTGCTCACTGTCAGTCCAGGAGGAAATAGGCATAAGCGTATCTATATCCACAATTTCGACGTATTCAACCCTGAATAACGGGCTTTTTTCAATATCGGCTACGATCATTTGCTGAAGTTTGACCGGCGTAAAATTTGTATAATGATCAGCGCCTTTTTGTAGCGCAGCATATAGCAATGGTGCAACTGCACGTTCCTCAGGGAGCAGTCGCTGATTGCGTGAGCTCAAGGCTAATCCGTCAGGTTCCCTAACAATTGGGCAGGAAATAACTCGAACGGGGAGCGAAAGCATTTCCACCATTTTCCGGATAATGGCGAGTTGCTGAAAATCTTTTTCACCAAAGTAAGCAACATCTGGAAGCGTAATCTCCAAAAGGCGGCGCACCACAATGGCCACACCATTAAAATGTCCGGGACGATACCGGCCTTCCATCACTTTATCGAGCATGCCGAAATCATAAATGGTCGTGTCAGGTTCCGAATACATTTCCCGGGCCGATGGAGCAAAAACGGCATCGCATCCGGCATCGCGAAGCATGGCCATATCGGCTTCCGGTGTACGTGGGTATTTTGCAAGGTCGTCGGGATTATTGAATTGGATAGGATTTACAAAAATGCTGCATATTACTAAATCGTTTTCCCGGCGGGCCTGTTTCACCAGCGACATATGTCCCTGATGCAGCGCACCCATCGTGGGCACAAAACCAACCTGGTATCCATTCTGCTTGAGTTGCAAAATGTAAGAATGGGTTTCAGCAACGGTTTGAAGTAATTTCATTTTAAAGTATTTAGTCCACTAGTTATACAAGGTGAAGATTGCAGTAAACCAATATATTGTGCAATGCAAAGTTTTATCAATTTTCTAATCGCGTTTTCTTTGCGATCAGTCGGTTTTGCCAATAATACCAAGCATATCTTTTTCGAGAGATATTGCTGGTGTTTCAACGATGCGGCCTATTTCTTTATCATTCCGGAAAAAGATAAAAGTAGGAACCAGGTTAATGTTAAGTGGCGCGAGGTCGATGCCGGGAGCTGCTTTTGTCCGATCGACACAGATGAGCGAGAGTTTGCTGAAATCGAATTTCAACAAATCGAGTATTTTGTACAAACGTGGAACCTGTTCCTTACTATCGCTACACCATGTTCCCATAACGAGTTTAATGGTGATGTCGTTAATGACTGGCGCAAGCAGGCGCAGCGCCGAAGTATCAGGAGCATATGGGCCATAGTTGGCCTGGTAAGCAGAGTCGAAACTGCAGGTGCTGAATCCCTCCCGGTTGCAGTATCCTATCAGGATTTCGCGATGCTTCTTTTCATCCATTGTTTTTTGATTGAGAACCTGAGCAAAGCCTTGTGTGCTGATGAGGGTTGTTAATATTATCCAGAATATTTTCATAATGATCACCATTAAAATTGGGCTGCAAAGGTAACAAAAAGCTTTCGAGTTGGCGCCTCAATCGTTTTGCATACGCTAGCCTTCTACTTAAGGCATAATTATTATCTTTGCTGACCAAAATTGATTTTATAGCTATGAAGAATCACATATTTTTTCCGGTCACAAGCATATTTCTATTGATTTTTTCTGCGCTTCAGGCTCAGGTAAATCCGGAAATCACCACGAAAGAGTTGAGTGAAGAAATACATTTTCTGGCTTCCGATTCATTAAAAGGACGCAAACCGGGCACACCCGAGGAAGTTGTTGCAGCGTATTATGTCCGCGATAAATTCATTGCTGCCGGCCTCGAACTGATGGGCAACAAAGGCTTCCAGGAGTTCCAACTGGTGGCAGATGTGAAAGCTGGAACACACAATACACTCACATACAATGGTACAAGTGCGCTATTTGATACTGATTTTACGCCGTTGTCATTCTCGGCCAGCGCCAGCTTGTCGGCAAAAGCTGTATTTGCCGGATATGGATTCGACATTGACCTGGACACGTTAAAATGGAATGACTTTGCCGGAATTGATGCGAAAGGTAAATGGGTCCTGATACTTCGCGGTGATCCGGAAATGGAAAAGCAAAGTTCTGCCTTTATAGCTTTTGAACAGGAGCGAAGCAAAGTGCTTGCAGCAAAAGATAAAGGCGCGGCCGGTGTAATTTTTATTTCACCTGCCGAACTGGAAGCAAAGGATAAATTAATGACTTTGCAGTTCGACAAAACAGCTGCTGATGCTGAGATTCCGGTATTCCATATTACACGTTCGCTTGCCGACCGCATGTTAACGTCT
>DASVHX010000104.1:0-2843 GCA_036382355.1 Bacteroidales bacterium | reverse complement strand
AGAAAAGAGATTCCGGTATTCTTCATCATAATATCCCATCCTGGCTATCAAATCACTGACAGGAACACCTGCAAAACAGACTTTATAACCTTCAGGATGTTCAAATACATCCATCAATGCTATCAAACCACCATGGCTCCAGCCAACAATCCCAACCCTGTCGGCATCGACCATATCATAATTTTTTACCATATAATCGCGGGCAACATTTACATCTTCAATCTCCAATCCGCCATAATCTATCTTTTCCCAGAAAGCTTTTCCATAACCGGTACTGCCTCTATATTCAGGCGCAATTACAATATATTGCTGGGCAAGCAGTTCGCGAATGATATGCGTGTGATAGGTCGTGAAATCAGCATGAACTCCTCCATGCGGTAATACGATCAGAGGATACTTCTTTGAAGGATCCAGTGTTTTAGGGATGAAAATGTAGACCTGGAACTTAACAGGATTCCCGGCTCCCATAGCAGTTGGATTAGTAACTTTTGAAGATGGCGGTCCACAGATGATTACTTTATCAATATAGCCAACATCGCCAACTTTATCATACCATAAGGCATCATCATTTTGCTTTTCCAGGATATCAAACCGGTGCTGCATATTGTCAAGTGTTTCTTGTAATGTTTGCACTTGTTTTTTTAGGTCGGGTATTTGTTCCTGACATTTTCCATTTTGAAACGATAAGACAGAAATTGCGAAAGCTAAAAAGTAATGACTTAATTTTTTCATTGTGTATTGTTTTTGTTGGCATGAGAGCGCTAAATTATCAAAAAGGTTTATATGGTTCAGTATTTACCTGGAAATATATAGCATTTCAGAGTGCAAAGCAGCGCATATGTTTTACCTTTGTTTTACAATGAAAATCATGGAATAAAATCGTGGTGATCAAATATTTTCGTATAAACCGAAATGATTATTCTCATAGTGAACCTTTAGTTATCTGAATGCTTTAACCGAATAAAAGATAAACATATGAAAAAGACCATTTTATGCAGCATGGCAACATTGTTCCTGTTGCCTGCATTCGCCCAGAAACTTTATAAAGCCGCCGATCTTACGGCCGAACATACTTTTACCGTTAATTGCGAAGGTCCGGCTGTGGATAAAGCCGGCAATCTTTACGTGGTGAATTTTGAACACGATGGTACGATTGCCATCATAAAGCCCGGCAAGGCTCCGGAATTGTTCGTAACATTACCCGCGGGCTGTACGGGAAACGGACTGCGGTTCGACAAAGCGGGGGATTTGTTTGTGGCCGATTTTACCGGGCATAACGTGCTGAAAGTGGATATGAAAACCAAAAAGGTGATTGTTGTCGCGCACAGCGACGAATTCTATAGCCCCAACGATGTAGCTATCAGCAATTCGGGAATACTGTTCGAAAGCGATCCCAGCTGGAAGGAAAATAAGGGGAACATCTGGCGCCTGATGCCCGATGGCAGACTTACAAAGCTCGAAAGCGGCATGGGCACCACCAACGGTATAGAAGTTTCGCCCGACGATAAACTTTTGTACGTGAACGAAAGTAACCAGCGCAATATCTGGGTTTATGATCTGGATGAAACCGGAAATGTTTCCAACAAACGTTTATTCGCATCGTTCCCCGATTTCGGCCTCGATGGCATGCGTTGCGATGTTAAAGGTAATCTGTATGTTGCGCGTTACGACAAAGGCGTTGTTGCCATATTCAATCCGCAAGGAAAACTGTTGCGCGAAGTGCAGATGAAGGGTAAAAAGACTTCCAATGTTACCTTTGGCGGCAAGGACGGCAGGACAATATATGTAACGCTACAGGATCGCGGTTGCGTGGAGTATTTCATTGCAGGGGAAGCCGGAGCAAGATAAAGCAACCTGAGGCTTTGCAACTTTGTGTTACACCTCCGGTGAAACGCCTGCTTTATTTTGGGAAATTAAGAAAGCAGCAGGATTTGAATTTTTTTAAATACTATCAGGAATTGCATAGCATTTAGATTCCTTCAATGTATTTCTGCCAGATTTCGTCAATCTTCTTTGCCAGTGTATAATCCTTATCGGTGATACTATTCAGCGAATGCGTAAATAGCATCACTTTTACATGCTTATAACCGTAAATCAATACATCAGGGTGATGGTTCATCTCCTCTGCCAGCGGCACGATATTAATCACAAAGTGAACTGCTTCAACAAAATTACTGAGTTCGAAATCCCTGGTTAAATTATTGTTTTCGACATTCCATTCCATAGTTGCTTAGATTAAAGTTGGCGATAAATTTCTTAATATATTAAGACCCGGCAAATCGTATTTTTCTATTTTCTCAAATTGAGTTTAGTGAGAAGAAAACATGAAGGATGCACTTTATTTAGGGATTAGTTTTGTGGTAATTTACCTTTACTGCGTTTTAACCAGGAATAAAAATCGGGATTCTCCTTACCTTTTATTTTAATAAATCGCGTGGGAATACCAAGCTTTATTTTATCCTTTATTCGAATTTCATTTTCGACCGTATCAATAGCTGCTTTCTCTTTCTCACTGAGGTCGATTACACTGTATCCATCAGCCTGGTTGTAAAAGCAGACGGCACCGGGAAGAGATGCCCTGTTATTCTCGTCCATTTTTACTACGAGTAAGGCTCTAAATTTACCCAGCGAATTGATGGATATATTTTCTTCATCAATAAATATTTTTGTGAGTTCCGGAGCTTTTGTGTCTAATTCGCCAATTAGTTTCCATTGATGATATTTACTTTTTTCTTTAGTGATAACTTTATTTAAATCCACGATTTGATTGTTCAGGTTATCAATGGCATTTTTTGAAAGTTTTAACTGATCGGTTAAATCATTGTTAAATACTGTTCGTGTTA
>DASVHX010000103.1:0-3852 GCA_036382355.1 Bacteroidales bacterium | reverse complement strand
GATGTGATTGCTACTCACATAACCGATTATGCTCCATCCGGTGAATAAAGCAAACTGGGTCCCTCCAATACCATCAAATTCAAGATATTTTATGTTGGCATTGTAATAATTGCTGGTAAGTGAAAGACTATAACAACATTTTTCTGGATCTTTCTTTGTCTTTGTAAAAGATATACCGTCACATGGATCGCAATGCGGAATGTCGACGCAGTAGAGAACACTGTCTATGCAACACCAATCCGGATAGGGCCCTGCGATCCCCGGGGTGGTATTCTGGTCGCATGCGGCAAAAAAGAAACATGCACTAGTTGCATTATTTGAAACGATCAGCGTGGTTTCAATAAATGGGGAGGTTTGATTGGGTAATAAATCCGGTATAGGAATAAATTTGGGAGAAGGGATTACATCAGGGGTTTGAGAATACAGCGTTAAACCCCGCATCGTATAATTGGAAATGTTTTTTATTCTGAACATCATTTTAACAGCGCCCGCATCACATTCCGCCTTTAAATCAAGAATTACAACACAGGTGGTGTCAGGCGGGGGGGGTGAACACCCTTCAATCGTTACTATTTTTGTGCAAACCGTATCATACTGAGGAGGATTGCCTATGAAATCGATAGTTATAATACTAGGACCACTACCAGCAAAACAAATAGTGCCTAAAGTTTGAAATCCGGATGCACCATCTATAGGGATGCCGCTAAAAGAAGGCGTTTTCTTAAAAACTACCTGTGTGGGAGGTCCTAAAGTAAAATTGGCCCATATACAAGTGACATCCTTCGTAACGTTGGCGATAGATAAATTACTGGAAGTAATGGAGACGGCAGAAAAATAATCAGGCCGGTATTTGTTGGATATTTCAACCTTATAACAACATTCGCCAGAGTCTATTTTAGTTAATTTTGCATCTGTTTTATGACAGATGTCCGTTTGGTTTGGCGGGCATTGCCAATCATAACACTCCACATCGCCAAAACTTCCTTTCGGTGTCACTCCCTCTCCGTTAGGTGCTACAATTCCTTTTAAATTTACAATATACGCTTCACTGAGATAGGTGGCGGGAGTAACATAATCATTAAGCGGATGACTTAACAGACCATATGCTAACCAAGGCCCAAAACCATTATTTCCCCTAATTGCATTAGACTGAGTCCAGATGATCGTATCACAAAAGAATTCTTTATTGGTCGTATCTTTTGATGAGTATCCATAATCTACACCACCTGCACTATTATGTCCGGGGTTACCCGCGGGATATGAAGCCATATAGAGTTCCATAGGCAGACTCCAGGCAAGGTGTTTCCCAAAATACTGGTAAACATTGGCATTATGGGGATCCCCCTTTTCGGCGACCAGCATCTCCCCTCTGCATGAAAACGCCATGTCGGAGATATAGGTACGGGGGAAGGAGACCGGGAGGTTAATCTCAAGTGAATTGGTACTGCCGTCAAATGACCCGTCGTTGTTAAGCTTTACTGACCATATAACGGACTGATTGTTACTCATTAATACGGCATAATATAGTCTTGTTTCGACAATGGGGAGGAGCTCATAGTTGACAGCCAGGCCAAATATTCTATGGCCATAATCTGCTATCTGAGCACCACTGAGATCAGGGCCAAACGGGTCATAAACATAGTCAATAGTTCCCGAGGGCAGGTGGATGCAGTATATTTTACCATCCTCTAAATTGGAGGCATAAAGCTTATCAATCCCTTTAGCATAAGCAATATTACCAAGACCGTAACCGGTATTGGGTATTATTTTGTTGATACCTGGAACGGCCGGCACAGTTCCGGTTAAAACTGTAACGTTACTTAAGTTTGCTTTATCTGCCTTATAAATACCCGCCGGCCCACCAGAGAGATGATAGCCACTGCCTCCTGCACTACTGACCCCAGTTGTTGCGTCAGCAAGCCTTTGAGGGGTATTCCTATCAAATACATTGGTCGCCGTCCAATACATTGCTGTTGCGGCAAAATATACATTGCCGACATCATCAATAGCAGTTCCAAAAATCTGTCCCATTGTGCCAACTGTCCAAGTATTTATCACAGGATCAGTGGGCACCCAATTTACTCCAGGGGTTGCTACACTTTGATCACCAATTGTTTTAATATCGGCTACCGGAGATAGAGAATTTACTTTCCAAAGGGTCGTAATAGTTGAATCAGGAAAACCATAACGAGTGTCAACAGCATCCATTCCTTGTGTCAGAACTTGGGCTGACATCCTATTGCTATAGAGCAATACGAAAGCAAAAATTAACAGTAATGCTTTATTTTTCATGATTTTAATTTTTGATGATTTTAAAAGTTTTTAATTCCTTGTTGTTATCGTTTACTTTCAAAAAATAGACAGCAGAAGGAAAGTTCCCCATCGGGATGAAGGTTTCCAAACTGCTTATTTTTTGATGGAGCAATTGCTTTCCACTGAAGTCGCATAGATAATAATTTAGATTTTCGAATTTATCAGTTTCTGCTTTTAACTTTATAAACTCGCTGGTCGGGTTAGGATAAACGATCAGTGAAAGAGTGATGTCATGGAAGTCGTTAATCCCTAAAGTAAAAAATTCGAAAGGCAGTTGCACGCCTTGATTTACCGTGCCGTTTATGTTGTCAATACTTGTATAGGCTACCTGCCCAATCGAATAGCTCACCGTGCCGCCGCTGCCCGCGGCGTCACCTCCTGAGACAAGCACAGCATCCTGGGCCTGTAATCCCAAAAAGAAGCCTGAAAGGAATATGATTGTTAGTGTTATATTATTTTTCATTGATATTGAATGTTAAGCATTAAAAAGCCCGGACTGCACGCACATATTGCGCACTCGACTTCACGTAAACATATGGGCTACCGCCCACTAGGTAGTAGGACCAGGCTTGGTTATTATTGGCCTCGGTTGACGACCAATAATAAGCGAGAATTAAAGTTGTTGTTGCCGGATTGCCATCGCCTTCAATTGCTTTATCAACGTTGTAGGCAGTATTATTAAGCCTAACAAGCTCCTCGATTGCAGGCAGATACCAATCGGAGAAAACTCCTGTTCCGTAATCAACATTGGTATAATCGTCACAAAGTTTTGCAGCGCTGCTTGTCATTCCAACCTGACCGATAATGGCTGTTGTATTTGCCTGTCCGTTCCAGGAGCTTTGGGCGGATGCGCCAATTAATAAATTTACGTCGCTCCACATCTGGGCGGTGGAAAGATCAATCATACTGCAGATTAAACCATGCTGTCCGCTTTTATCAACATAAAAAACTGCACCACCACCATATAGTTCGCCAGGATAGTGTCCTGTTGTGCCATTGGTGTTGCCGGATGTTTTGGCGTACAAAGCATAAGGAACACTCAGCATCTCACTCGTACCGGCAATAGTATAATTTGTGCCGCCTGTCGGGTCGGTTTCGGTTTTAATAAAGTAAGGCCCGTTTGACCAGTCAATAGATGCAAAAGTTCCTGTTACAGGAGTTCCACCACCAATTTCGATAGTTGCCAAACCATTTGTATTGGTCGTTGCTGTGTGTGTTTCTTCATAAACTACAGTACCGCTGGAAGTGGTCTGTAAAATGCTGATTTGAATACCTACATTACTGTTAATCACCAAACTACCGGCGCTGTTTCTTATAACAGACTGGTAACTCAGTTTTTCCGGTGCCTGACCATAAACAAGTATAGTCAATAATAAGGCTCCAATAATTGTAAATAAGTTTTTCATAACTAAAGTCAAATAAAAAATAGAATTTATTTTACTATTTCACCATTCCTGATCCTGATTGAACTTTTGTTCTTCAGATTTTTCAGAGACAATCTTAACTTTTCTATTTTATCTGCAGAAACATTCGGATCAT
>DASVHX010000102.1:0-5964 GCA_036382355.1 Bacteroidales bacterium | reverse complement strand
GTTGCCCGAAAAGAAAGGCGCAACAGGCAGGTTAATTATTCTTAACGACCACTCGGACAGTATTGCGGATGCAACAAAGCAAGTACTTCCTGCTTCCCGCTGGTATGGCGCATTATATTACAGCATATTGAAAAATGTCTGGAAGAAACAAACTATTTATACATTGCTTGCCTGGGATGGCTATTCGGCAAGATCTTCGCGAAAAATCATTGATATTCTTACATTCGATCCCGCAGGAATTCCCCAATTTGGTCTTCCTGTTTTTAAAACCGCCGACGGCATTCAGACTAGGGTTATTTTTGAATTTGCTGGCAATGCGGTAATGACATTGCGTTACGATAATCAGTTTTTAGTTACAGGACAGCGTTCCGATGGCCAGCCAAAGACTAAAAAAATGGGAATGATTGTGGCCGATCGGTTGGTTCCCATTGATGCAAGATTGCAAGGCCAGTTTGAGTATTATGTACCAGCCGGCGACACTTATGACGCATTTATTTTCGGGCAGGGATACTGGCGACTTGCAGAAGATGTGATGGTAAGAAATCCTTCCGACAGGAAAAAGGAAAAAGAATCAAAGCCTGTTGAATATAACTTATTGCCTTCCAAGTAGTAAGTTGTGTCTGAAATTCCTTCATTTTAGTATACAAATGCAGCAAAACTTCATACCTTTGTTCGTGAAAACTTACAAAAAAGAACAATCCTTTTTAGATAGAAACCTAATAAATATTTAGCATGAAAAAGCATAATTTTAATGCCGGCCCATCCATCCTTCCGAGGATAGCCATTGAAAACACAGCAAAAGCTGTTTTGGAACTGAATGGCAGCGGAATGTCGTTGCTCGAAATTTCCCACCGCAGTAAAGACTTCCAGGCGATAATTGATGAAGCTGTAGCGCTCTTCAAAGAATTGCTTAATATTCCTGAAAATTATCATGTGCTATTCCTTGGTGGAGGTGCAAGTCTGCAATTTTGCATGGTTCCTTTTAACCTGCTTAAAACGAAAGCTGCCTACCTCGAGACAGGCGTATGGGCAAAAAAAGCATTAAAAGAAGCTAAATTATTTGGAGAAGTAGTAACAGTCGCCTCCTCGTCCGACAAGAATTTTAATTATATACCACGCGGATACCAAATTCCGGCCGATGCTGACTATTTCCATATTACCACAAACAATACGATTTATGGAAGTGAAATCCGCGAAGATATGGACAGCCCTGTGACGCTGGTTGCCGACATGTCGTCGGATATAATGAGCCGTCCGGTTGATGTGAGCAAATACGGTTTGATTTACGGTGGCGCGCAGAAAAACCTTGGACCAGCCGGAGTAACATTCGTTATCGTTCGCGAGGATATACTAGGAAAAGTGGATAAACCAATTCCATCCATGCTCGATTACCGCACGCATATTAAGGAAGGCTCTATGTTCAATACTCCACCGGTACTTCCTATATTCACTGTTAAAGAAACATTGAAATGGATTAAGGAAATAGGCGGCGTAAAAAAGATTGAAACAATGAACAAAGCCAAAGCTCAACTTCTGTATGATGCAATAGATAATAGCAAACTATTCGTGGGCACGGTAGAAAAGGAATCACGTTCGCTCATGAATATTTGTTTTGTGATGAAAGATCAATATAAGGACAAAGAAGAAGCCTTTATGGAATTCACCAAAACCAAAGGTATGGTTGGTTTAAAAGGTCACCGTTCGGTTGGTGGATTCAGGGCTTCAACATACAATGCATTGCCTATCGAAAGCGTGCAGGCCCTGGTTGATTGTATGCATGAATTTGAACAAATGAATTAACCCTAAACAAAGCAACATTATGAAAAAAGTATTGGTAGCAACCGATAAGCCTTTTGCAAAAGTGGCTGTTGACGGGATTAGGGGAATTATAGAGAAAGCTGGTTACGAATTAGTCCTGCTCGAAAAATATACTTCTCAGGACGATTTCATCAAAGCAGTAGCCGATGTGGATGCAGTGATTATCCGCAGCGATATTGCAGACAAAGCAGTGGTCGAAGCCGGTAAAAACCTGAAAATTATCGTACGTGCCGGTGCCGGTTATGATAATATCGACCTCGAAGCAGCAAAAGCAAAAGGCGTAGTAGCCATGAATACACCTGGCCAGAATTCAAATGCTGTAGGCGAATTGGCCTTAGGCATGATGGTTTATGCAGCAAGGAACAATTTCAATGGTACATCAGGAACTGAATTGCGTGGCAAAAAGCTTGGACTCCAAGCCTATGGCAACGTCGGACGATATGTAGCCGCCATTGCCAAAGGATTCGGCATGGATGTATATGCCTATGATCCTTATGTTGATGCTGCAGTAGTTGAAAAGGATGGAATTCATGCATTGAAAACATTGGACGAACTATACAGCAAATGCCAATATATATCATTACATATTCCGGCTAATGCCCAGACAAAAAAATCTGTCAATTTCGAGCTTCTGTCAAAAATGCCTAAAGGAGCTACGCTTGTCAATACAGCACGCAAGGAAGTAATTGATGAAGAATCGTTATTAAGAATGTTTGCAGAGAGACCCGATTTTAAATATGTATCGGATATTGAGCCCGATTGCAAGGCAGAAATAATCGAAAAATATACAGGAAGGTTCTTCTTCAGCCCTAAAAAAATGGGTGCACAAACATCCGAAGCTAATATTAATGCAGGGTTGGCTGCTGCTCACCAGATAGTTAATTATCTGGAAAAAGGGGATACAACCTTCCAGGTGAATAAATAAAAGTTGGTGTTACAGGCAGCATTTTGCACTTTCAAAGAGTTGCCCGAATGGATGGAAATATTATTTTCTAAACATTTGGGCAACTTCTTGCGTTATTTAGATTTTTTCAATACATTAGCAACTAATTAATCGAGGACTTTTATGGCGGATTTTTACGTAGAAATTATAATTCGGCAAGAAGAGTTTCGATTATTAATGAAACTCTAACACCAACTATCCATGGAGCCAGAATTAGACAAAGTAACCACTTTCTTCAGATTTGAGGACCTGAGGATTTATCACAAGTCAATGGATTACATCGACTTTGTTTACGGAAAAGTAAACACTTTCCCAATGGGTGAATCCAATGCACTTGGATCGCGTTTTCTCAATGCCGCCCAGGCTATTGCGCTGAATATCGCAGAAGGTTCGGCACGTAACAAAAGCCAGTTCATTTATTACCTTAAAATCGCAAAAAGCTCGGTACGAGAATGCGTAGTCCATACCTCATTAGCCCAAAAACAATCACTTCTTTCTGATTTAGAAGTAGATGAATCGCGTAATTTCTTAATGGAAATGACGAAGATGATCGGTGCTTTAATCGGTTCTTTGCAGCGTTCGGCCGGTATTACCGGTGAAGAAATGGATTGATCTTTCCCTGTTCCGGAGCCTTCCGTTTTTTTTGTTTATTAATTCAAGGTTTTTAGCTCTTGACTTCTGATTCTTTTAAATTTGCACTTTTGTGGCGCACAGAAGTGCTTACTTGTGTTTTTATAAATTTTAATCATTTTTTATATTCAATTATGGCAATCTTAAAACCATTCAAAGGCCTCAGGCCACCTAAAGCAATTGCAAAGCAGTTAGCTTCGCGCCCTTACGATGTGCTTAACTCCGATGAGGCACGGATTGAAGCTGCAGGCAATGAGTATTCTTTGCTGCACATTATCAAGCCGGAGATTGATCTCCCTGCCGGGATAGATATTCATTCCCAGCCTGTATATCATAAAGCACTCGAAAATCTGAATATGTTTCGTGAAAAAGGTTTTCTGGTTCCCGATGAGAAAGAATATTTGTATATATATGCCCAAACTATGAATGGGAAAAAGCAGTATGGCCTGGTTGGTTGTGCCGCTGTATCCGATTACCTTAACAATGTGATTAAAAAGCATGAACTTACCCGCAAGGATAAGGAAGATGATAGAATGAAGCATGTCCGGATTACAAATGCAAATATGGAGCCGGTGTTTTTCTCGTATCCGACTGTAAAGGAAATTGATGCAATTGTAAAAGAAGTTGTTGAATCTCAGGAGCCTGAATACGACTTTACGTCATCTGATGAAATAGGACATCATTTTTGGGTAATACGCGATCGGAAAATTATCAACAAACTGGTTGAGCTTTTTGCTGCTGTTCCATTTACTTATGTTGCTGACGGACATCATCGTACAGCTGCTGCTGCCCTTGTTGGAAATGAAAAGAAACTGAATAACATGCATCACACAGGTAAAGAAGAATACAATTTTTTCCTTGCGGTCCATTTCCCCGCCGATCAACTCACAATTATTGACTACAACCGCCTGGTAAAGGACCTGAATGGCTTGAGCACAGAGGCTTTTCTGGCTAAGTTAGGCACTACTTTTACAATAACTGAAAACGGTGGTACAATTTATAAACCTGAACGCTTGCACACATTTGGAATGTATCTCGATAAGAAATGGTATATGCTTACAGCTAAACCAGGTACTTATAATGATAATGATCCAATAGGCGTATTGGATGTTACAATTCTGTCCTCATTGGTTTTTGACAATATTCTTGGAATTCATGATCTGCGTACTTCTGACCGCATTGATTTTGTTGGCGGTATCCGTGGCCTTGACGAATTGGTAAAACGTGTTGACAGCGGCGAAATGCGTGTTGCTTTTTCTCTTTATCCAGTATCTATGAAGCAGCTTATCGATATTGCTGATTCGGGAAATATTATGCCTCCAAAAACCACTTGGTTCGAGCCTAAACTTAGAAGTGGCCTGGTAGTGCACGAACTCGATTAATCTGGGAGATATAGTAATATAGTTAACCTTACGAGCAGTTAATTTTAAACAATTAAGCAAATGGAAGCAAATGAAATTGTAATGCTAACACTTGGCGCATCAGCCGATCCCTTAAAAGCTGGTGATATTGCCGCTAAATCCGGTATCGAAAAGACAGAAGTGGATAAAGTACTCAAAAAACTGGTGAAAGAAGAAAAGGTGATTTCGCCAATGCGGTGTTTCTATGCTATAAAGAAATAGACGCATAGATTATAAGCTGGCCGGGTTGTTTTAATGAAGTAACCTGGTCTGCTTGTATTAATCATTCGGTCATGGTGGCATGGGCAGGAAACAGATATTTGCCTATTGTGCTTATCAGAAGTTCTGATTTTATCGGTTTTGGAATATAATCAACGCATCCGGCTGCAAGGCTTTTTTCTTTCTCGCCAGATAAGGCATAGGCCGTTTGCGAAATTATTGGCAAGTCATGCCTTACTTTTAGAATTTCCGCAGTAGCTTCGTACCCATTTAATTCCGGCATTTGTATATCCATCAGTACAAGGTCAATATGAACATCTTCCAGTGCCATAGTTACAGCTTGCCGGCCATCCTGTGCCCAAAGTAGCCTCACTTTTGTACGTCGAAGCGCAGCTTCTATAAACATGAAATTAGACGGGACATCTTCGCATACAAGAATCGTCTTTCCCTGCCAATTAACATCCTCATTATTATTATCCGTAATAATTATGTGATCATCAGTATTTGCAGGATGATAAGGTAATGTAAAATAAAAAGATGAGCCATTTCCAGGTTCTGATTCAAGCCAGATTTTACCTCCCATGATTTCGATGATGTTTTTAGAAATGGCTAGTCCCAAACCAGTGCCGCCATATTTTCGGGTATTGGAATTATCCACCTGGCTGAAACGCTGAAAGATATCCTGTTGTTTGGCGATGGGAATGCCAATACCTGTGTCGCGAACGACAAATTCTATCGTTTCAATATCCTTAAGGGAATACCCGAATTCGATGAAGCCACGTTCTGTAAATTTCATTGAGTTACCAATAAGGTTTGTCAACACCTGTTTAAGCCTGAATGGGTCGGTGAGCGTAGAAAGACCATTAACTCCGGATTGTTTAACCAGGCGAATTTTCAGGTTTGTCTTGCCAGCTTTGATCTTTGCTTCAGTATAGGAGCCTACCATCTCATTAA
>DASVHX010000101.1:0-3497 GCA_036382355.1 Bacteroidales bacterium | reverse complement strand
GAAGGAAAAGCCATAATAAGTGGAGGGAAGCTCCTTAAGCTCGACTGGAAGCCCTGGCAAAATGGGATTTACCTGGCAAAAATAGCCGACGATATCGTTATCGATCAACTTTACATAAACGGACAACGTCAGCGGATGGCTCGGTTTCCAAATGCAGAGAAAGGGAAAAATGTATTTGATTCCTGGGATCTTATCGAGACAAATAATCCTGATTCTCAAAAAGATCCGCTCAATCCGGAACATATAGCCTCATGGAAAGATCCGACGGGAGCTTATCTTCATGCAATGCACAATGCTTTGTGGGGAGATATGCATTGGCTCATTAAAGGTAAAAATCCGGATGGAACTCTGAATCTGGAAGGTGGTTGGCAAAATAACCGTCCCTCGCGTATGCACCCGCGTTATCGCATGATTGAAAATATATTTGAAGAGCTGGACGTACCGGGTGAATGGTATTATGATAATAATAAACGTTCGCTTTATTATTTTCCATTTCCTGGAACTGATCTATCTGCTGCCAAAGTTGAAATAGTCAGGTTAAAACACTTACTGGAATTTCAGGGAACCGAAGAAAAACCGGTGCAGTTTGTGAATTTGGATGGACTTGTTTTTAAGCACTCTGCCCGCAGCTTTATGGAAAATAAAGAGCCTTTGTTGCGAAGTGACTGGACAATTTACAGAGGCGGGGCACTGGTTTATAATTGTGCCACGGACTGTACCGTTTCCAATTGTGAATTTGACCAGATGGGGGGTAACAGCATTTTTGTAAATAATTACAACCGGAGGCTTACTTTCAAAACCTGCTACATTCATCATAGCGGAGCCAACGGGATAGCTTTTGTCGGGGACCCGAAAATGGTGCGTAGTCCTATGTTCCGGTACGGTAATCAGGATTTTGAAAATATGGATCGTACACCCGGCCCCAAAGGAGATAACTACCCGGAAGATTGCCTGGTGGAGGATTGCCTGATAACTATGACCGGGAGGGATGAAAAACAAACCGCCCCGGTACAGATTTCCATGTCACACAAAATTACGGTGCGCCATTGTTCGATATATGATGTTCCAAGGGCAGGTATAAATATAAGTGAAGGAACTTTTGGCGGCCACATTATTGAGTATTGCGATGTATTCAATACCGTTCTTGAAACCGGCGATCACGGGAGCTTTAACTCATGGGGACGCGATCGCTACTGGACACCCAATATTGTGAATACAGCCAGGGAAGTTGAAAAGGATCACAACCTTCCAAAACTCGATATGCTAGATCCAAATATTATTCGAAATAGTCGCTGGCGTTGTGATCATGGCTGGGATATCGACCTTGATGACGGTTCGTCGTGGTATCAGATTTATAACAATGTATTGCTTAATGGCGGGTTAAAACTGCGGGAAGGATACAACCGGACAGTAACCAACAACATTATTCTGAATAATAGTCTGCATCCGCATGTGTGGTACCCGGAAAGCGGGGATGTATTTAAACATAATATTGTTTTTGGCGCTTATCGCCCGGCAGCAATGGACAGAGGATTAGCCAAAAATGATAAATGGGGTAAAGAGATGGATTATAACCTCTTTGCAACAAACCGGGAGGATATGGAGAAATTCATATTAAATGGTTGTGACAGTAATTCAATTGCTGGTGATCCTGTGTTTGTCCACCCTTCCAATGGTGATTTCATTGTAAAAGAAAACTCTCCGGCGTTGAAAATCGGTTTTCAGAATTTCGCAATGGATAGTTTTGGTGTGGTTTCCGAAAAACTGAAAAAAATAGCAAAAACCCCTGTGATACCGGAATTGATTGTGACCCAAAACAGCACTGCCGGTATCGTGTACGAGTGGTTAGGGGGTTCGGTGAAAAATATTGAAACCTTTGGAGAGCAGTCGGCCAACGGACTTTCTTCAATGAGTGGAGTGCTTATCCTGAATATACCTGAAGGTTCAGTATTGGGCAAACAAGGTTTAGTTAAAAGTGATGTTATTATCAAATGCGGAGGAAAAGATATAAGCACATTTGATCAAATGCTAAAAGTTATTGATGCAAACCGGGGGAAAGAATACCTGGATATTTCTATAATGCGGGATCAAAAGATAAGGAATTTAAAGCTGTCGAACCGATAGATAATTGCACGGGTACAAACTTTAATTCTAATTAAAAAAGGGTTATATACAGCTAAAGCAATACAAATCGAACGAATAGAAAAGAGATAGGATCATGAAAGATCAATTTATTTTTATTATTATTTTACTGATCAGCTTTGCCAGTCAAAGAAATGCCCTTGGGGAAGGAATAGTAAACGATCCATATTCTGTAGTACAGGGCGAAAACTTCGAAGCAGCAAGTGGGAAAAGCGTGGCAATTGAGACCTGCGGAGATGCAAAAGGCGGTAGATGGGTCCGGCTCGGCATGAGCGGGGACTGGATCAGGTATTCGAAAATGAAGTTTGACAAGGGCGTTTTGTCCGTTTCTGTGATCGGCGGAACAATGGAAAATGAACCAGCCTCCCGGAATGTCGAAATCTGGATTGACGGTGTATCTGCCCCTGGCGGGACAATGGTTGTCAATCTGCCTTTACCACTAAGCGAAGGCCTGCGTCCCACACGCGTGACCAGAAAGATTGCGGGTACACTCGATGGTACGCATGATGTTACATAAAATCTAATGGAGCAGTCTGTATAGACTACATCACCTTTGTTCAACTGGGCGACAGGGGTCCGAAATGGCAGCGCTTTATCAATGACACTACCTGGCAGAATATACTGGATGTTGTCGGAACTGGAGTAGAGGTATCCTACATCACCAATCCAAAGGGCGGTACATTGCAGCTTGCCGTAAAAGAACGGCCCTCCGGAAAAAGCCTCAGTCGCTTCAACGGCACGGATAACGATGTCACAAAGAGTGTCACCTGGTCGATAAGACAATAAGAACATTGCGTCCATCAGTCCCTCAGGGCTGGTTATCGCCAGGAAGGCCGGAACGGTCAAAGTAACGGCAGAATCCAGGATAAACGGCATTACAAAAAAGGGGTCTCTCAAGATTGTAATTGCAGATGCTGATGCCAAATATAAGGACAATCTCGAAAGCATAACGGCTAATTATCGAATCCCGGAATGGTTCAGGGACGCTAAATTCGGCATATTCCTGCATTGGGGAATTTACTCCGTACCAGCCTATCAACACGAATGGTATCCCAGAAACATGTATGCCGATTGGCGCAACTGGCATGTCTCTTCCTACGGACAGGATTTCGGTTACAAGGACTTTTTGCCAAGTTTTACCGCCGACAAATACGAACCGGCTGACTGGGTGACGCTTTTTCGCAAGGCGGGGGCAAAGTATATTGTTCCCACAGCAGAGCATCACGACGGGTTTACGCTTTACAACTCAAGCTTCACCCGCTGGAAAGCGACGAATATGGGGCCTGAAGATGATCTGATAGGCGATCTCGCAAAAGAGGTGCGCAAAGCTGGACCAAAATTCGGTGTTTCCAATC
>DASVHX010000100.1:0-3362 GCA_036382355.1 Bacteroidales bacterium | reverse complement strand
CACGAAGAGTAACCGGTCCATCCGGAAATTCAACGGGTTTTGTATATTTTGCAGAATAACTGTCGGGCATTGCATCATCGATGGTATAGAAAATATCCAAACCGGGTAATTCAGAATCCATCTCCAGCATCACCTTTCCATCTTGCTTACTGATATTTAGAATTGCATCATAAATTGCCAGCGAGTAATTAACACCGGCGATCTCAGATCTATCAAACATATTTTCAACACGTTGCACGAAATTTACCCAGTTCTTTGATTCTTTTGGCGACCAGAAGTCTTCAGCCAGAGCCCAACCGCGAGGCCAGGTCATGTATTCAGCATGATGAAGGGTTACTATTTGTTCTGTCCAGAGGTTTCCCTGGCCACCCAGAATATATTTTGCATCCACTCCTTCAGGAACTGGTTCTAAGCTATAGCATTTATTTAGCCTCAGAGTTGAAAAGTTCTGCGGCTCTATTGTCGGTTCACCCTGCTGATAATCGAGGTAGGCAAATGTTGTGGGGGTCATAACGACATCATGTCCCAGTTTTGCAGCCTCAATTCCACCTTTGATACCTCTCCAGCTCATTACTGTTGCCTCGGGGGCTATACCTCCTTCGAGAATTTCATCCCAGCCAAGCATCTTTTTCCCTTTTGCTTTCAATATGTCTTCTACCCGTTTCATGAAGTAAGCCTGAAGTTCTTCAGGAGTCGACATATTCTGCTTTTTCATCAGAGCCTGGCAGCCGGCATCCTGAGTCCAGAAACCCTTGTAGCATTCGTCTCCACCAACATGAATATAAGTATTTGGAAACAATGCCGCGATTTCAGTAAAAACCTTATTGAGGAATTCATATACTTTTTCATCTGAGGGATTAAGCGTATTATCTTTCAGCATTTTGTAAGTTCCATTGCCATACCATTCGGAAAATGAGGAACCCGGATTAACTTTTGTACTCGTATCTTTGGTGCAGCTCAATTCCGGATAGGCTGCAATTGCTGCCATACTATGACCAGGGACATCAACCTCAGGCACAATAGTAACATTACGATCCTGTGCATATTGAACGATTTCCCTGATGTCGTCCTGGGTATAGAAACCACCAACAGTTGCAGGTTCTCCCGGTTTTGCATCAGTGCGCTGTCCAAATTGTCCGAAACGGGGAACACGCCATGCTCCAGCTTCTGTAAGTTTTGGCAACGACTTGATCTCAATCCGCCAGCCATTGTCATCAGTAAGATGCCAGTGGAAAGTATTATATTTAAAACGTGCTATTTGGTCAATATACAGTTTAACCTCATCTTTTGTGAAAAAATTCCTGCTAACATCCAGCATAATCCCTCTCCAGCCAAATCGGGGATAATCTGTAATTTTAACAACCGGAATTGTCCAGTTCATGTTGATAGCAGTTTTACTTTCAATTTCTTTTGGTAAAAGCTGAAGCAATGTCTGCATACCATTGAAAAGTCCGGCAGTTTTGTTGGCAGTTATAACCACTCCATTTGCAGAGGAAACCAGCGTATAGCCTTCTTGGCCAATTTGTGCAACAGTAACTTTATTCAGATTAAGTTGAATAGACCCTTTGGTGTTTTGTTCGGTTTTAATTGAGAATCCGGATGGAACATTCAGCTTCTGAGAAAGCAGCTCAGCAACTTTGCGGCTTTCAGGGTTATTGAAACTTATTGTTGAAGCTTGTGTTAATGAATAATTACCATCAGATTGCTGTATTTCAACAGGTTGTGGAATCAGTTGAAGCACGGATTTTTGTCCATATACCGCAGTCAGTGAGCAGAAAAGAAGAAATAGAACCAGTTTTTTCATAGGAAATTAGATTAATCTATATTATTTTGAAGCGTTTCCAACAAACTTATAACCTTTGGTTTTCAGAACTTTCAGAACCTCTCTTTTGATCTTTACAACTGCCTTTCCGGAAATCTCCAATGGTTCCCCATCGATATGGAACCTGGTTTCATCAGTCTGAATAACAATCTCTTTGTCTGTTTTAATCAGCCTGACATATTTGGATTTATTTATTCTTTTTGTAAAGAGTCTGATTATAAAAAGAGGTCCTAGGATCTTTGGGAATGGTTTTATTAAAACGAGATCAATTATTCCATCATTCGGCCTGGCAGCAGGTGCAATGAAAGCGTAATTTCCGAATTGTCTTGTATTTGCAACTGTCAGGACAAATAATTTATCAGAGAATATTTCTTCTCCGCCGCACTTAATGCTAACATGAAAAGGACGGAGCTGCAAAAAAGTCTTCAATGTCAACCATACATAAGGAAGAAAACCACGAAGTTTCAGTTTACTAAAAGAATCTGCAACAAAACTATCGAGACCAATTCCTGCAACGTTAAGGCATAACTTATCATTTATCTCAATTACATCGATGTCGATGCTTTCGGCTTTCTTAATATCATTTAACAGAGACCGGAGATTCAGCTTAAATCCAAATTCCTTCGCAAAACCATTACCTGAACCAAGTGGCAAAACTCCTAGAATCTTTTCGCTTCCGACCAGTTTCGAGGCAACTGTATGGACTGTACCGTCTCCGCCGGCAGCAACAAAAACATTATGATTATCAAGATTATTTTTGATGAGTGTTTTTGAATCGGCAGCAGTCAGCGACTTTAAACAGGTCAATTCATTTTTAAGACGGTGCAGCTCTTTTGATACAATGAAGTTAACAGGTTGCATACCCGCATTTGGATTAAGGATAAAAAGAGCTTTCTTGTTTTTAGGAGTATGCATCTTAAAAATGAAACTTATAAAGCAAAAGTAGTAAAAATAGATTATCCGGCAGGCGGGTATTGTTTAATAAGCCTGTTCTGGTGTTTAATTGCCCTGATATACTCCCCTAATGTTATAGGTTTAAAACCTCTTGCCCTGTTAAGGTCTCCTATTTTAAAGAGAAGTCTGTATGATTTGAAAAACTCCCGGTATAATTTAAATAATGATACATCCGGATCCCAGGCTTGTATTGCTTCAGCTCCTGCGCCGTTGATTTCTATAATTGAAAAACTTTCTCCTTTCATGAGCAGGTCCACTGATTCGAACCGGATGTCGAACCGGCCAAAGTAAAACTCCGGCATGCTTTTAGAAATGGTATCAAACCGGAGGTTAAGCTCAGCAGTGATAAACTGGCTGCCATCTCGATAAAGACCTCCTGCTCTTAAGCTTCCGATAAAAGACAAACGAATCAATTCTCCTACCGATGGAATTTGATCGAGGTCTTCCTTTCCAAATCCCACATGTTCAGATTTCCCGCCAAGATAAAAATCTGCCCTGAGCCTGGTGCGCTCATCTGACTCAATCAGTTGCCTGAGTGTTGATTTGCCATCACCCGTAGCAAACGGGAAATATCGTAAAGTTAAAG
>DASVHX010000099.1:0-4640 GCA_036382355.1 Bacteroidales bacterium | reverse complement strand
TAAATATAGAAGTGATAGAAGGGAACCCTGCCATTTCGTATTCCTTGCCATATTTAAGCAGGATCAGCCAGAAGTGAGGTATCTGTCCGATGAAGAAGAAGAAGGCGATCATCATCACACTGGGATGGCTCAGCAAGCCACCGGCAGCTGTCCAGCCAACCAATGGCGGCAAAGCACCAACTACCGAACCCGGAACTACAGCAAAAGCCGTATAACGCTTGAGATAAGTATAGATGGCGTTATACCATATAAAGGTGGATAACCCTATGGACAATGGCAGCCATCCAACGCCTAATCCAAGTATCAGCGCGCCTGCCAGGAAGAAAATGGCAGAAATTACGAGCGCTGCTTTGGCAGTAACCCTGCCCGAAGGAATAGGACGACGGAAGGTGCGGTGCATTTTCAAATCCATGTCTTTTTCCTGCACCTGATTGAGAGCTGATGCACCGGAAGCCAGCAGGAAAATACCAAACGTGGGCAATATAATACCCACGTCAATTGCGCCCTTGAAAAGGATATATCCTGTAAATGTAGTAAACGCCACCGGAACCGAAATGCGGATTTTACCCAGTTCAGCGGAAAGTTTCAGGTATGTGAGCAAGGGATTATTTGTCACTCAGCGTTTTGATGTATTCGATAATTTGTTTTATATCATCGTCGGTGAACTGACCTTTGTAGGATACCATTTGTCCTTCCTTAAAACCCTTCACCACATCAGCAGTTGGGTCGTTTATGGAGCGGGCGATATATTCGTCGTCAACGGTTATTTCGCGTTCCTTTCCGGCAGTTGTAACGGTTACCTTTTGGCCGTAAATATTTTTGAAAGATGGACCGACCAATCTGGAACCATCGATCGTATGGCAGGCTACACAGCCTTTGTTCTGCATAATGTTTTTGCCGATAGCACCGGTTTTCGCAGCTGTAGCTAAATCAACTTTTGCAGGAGCTTTGTTATACCAGGCTGTAAACTGGGCATGCGGCATTACTTGCACGGCTGTGAGCATATAAGAATGGCGCATACCACAATATTCCGCACAGAAAAGATCGTACCGGCCCGGTCTGTTCGAAATAAACCACATCTCGTTTTGTTTGCCCGGTACTACATCCTGCTTAATCCTGAAAGCCGGGATGTACAAAGAATGAATTACATCCATAGATACCATATCGAGCAAAACTGCTTTGTTTGCAGGAACGTAAAGCGTATCCGTAACAAGCCCGTTCGGATATTCGAATCTCCACATCCACATCCGTGAAACTACCTTTACTTTAAATGCATCCTTTGGCATCCGCGAAAGAGGTGTGTAACCATACCAGCCGTAAAAGAACATGATCAGCACCAGGATTGTAGGAATCACTGTCCAGATAATTTCCAGTCTGGTACTGCCTTCAATGTCGGTAGCAACCGGGTTGCGTTTTTTGTTGTAACGCACCAGGAATACAATGATCGTGGCCGTGATTCCTATCAGGAAAAACAGGGAAATACCAATTATCAATACAAAAACCGTATCGACATCAGACACAAAAGTAGAAGCTCCAGAGAACATAGAATTTAGCGGTATAAATAGTCAAAAAAAGTGATTACAATCAACGCGGCAAATACGAGCACTACCATAGTTACCATCATCCGTAGAATAACGTGTTCGAATTTCAGGTGCATAAAATAGGTAAGCACGATACCCACTTTGATGCTGGCGATAAGTAAAGCTGCTGTTACATTCCATGGCCCCAGTTCTACGCTGGTAATAGCTACGGTGAGCATTGTGAGACACAACAAAGCAACCAGTACCAGTGCATTGTTTTTATAACTTACGATATGTTGTTTTTCTTCGCTCATGCGGTTAATGTATTAAGTAGAACAACGGGAACAGAAAAATCCAGATCAGATCGACCAGATGCCAGTATAAACCTCCATTTTCGAGCAATACGTAATCACCGGAATTAATGCGTTCATTTTTAACTTTTACAAGGATAACTGCCAGAAAAGTCATCCCGATAATAATATGCAAGGCATGCAGTCCCGTCATAAAGAAATATAATCCAAAGAAAAGGATATCGCCATGGCTTAATTGATCAAGTATTCCGGATCCGGGATATAAACCGTGATGAAATTTAATACCCCATTCGAAATATTTGTTCACCAGGAACGAGAGTGCCAGCAATAAAGTGATCGAAAGCAGGATAATCGTATGCTTTTTATTACCGCGCTGAATAGCGGAAACGGACATTGCCACTGTCATACTGCTTATCAGTAGAATTACTGTATTTATCAGTCCGACGGTTTTGTCCAATTCATGGTTGGCCAGGTGAAAAGCAACCGGGTATTTGTAACGGTATACTGAATACACGATAAATAATCCTCCGAAAAGCAGGATTTCGGTAAATATGAATAACCACATACCTAGTTTGGAGGCGGTATCGTCGCGGTGCTCAAGAGTATGCGAAGCTGTTTGTTCCATTTATTCTGCGGTATTGTGTCTTTCGTAAGGGCCAGCGGTAATTGTGGGAATTTCTTCAAAGTTTTCGAGAGGAGGAGGCGATTGAATCTGCCATTCGAGTGTACGCCCGTTCCATGGGTTATCAATTTCTTCGGGAGTGCCTTTCCTGGCCCTGAGCAGGTTGGTGATAATAATGATAAGCCCGGTAGCCAGTATCCACGACCCGATTGTAGAAACAACATTCCATGCATGGAATTCGGGCAGGTAATCGAAATAACGGCGTGGCATTCCCATCATACCCAAGATAAACATTGGGAAATACAGGCAGTTGAAACCAATGAAGAAGATAAGCAAACCTATATTTGCTCTTCTGCGGTTATATACCTTACCGAACATTTTCGGGTACCAATAATGCAGTGCCGCAAAAAAAGCAAAACCTGTCCCTCCAAAAACGATATAGTGGAAGTGAGCAACCACGAATGCTGTATCCGTTAAATGTATATCAGTGGCTATTGCCCCAAGTACCAGGCCTGATAATCCGCCAATCATAAAGACAAAGATGAATCCCATAGCCCACCAAAAAGGTGGTTGCAAATCTATTGATCCTTTGTAGAGCGTCGCGGTCCAGTTAAACACCTTTATAGCGCTTGGTATGGCTACGAGGAAGGTGAGTAAAGAGAAAGCCCAACGCGCGGTGTCGCTCATTCCGGAAGTAAACATATGATGTCCCCAAACGAAATATCCTACAAAAGCAATGGCTAAACTTGATATTGCAATTGCTTTATATCCGAAAACGATACGATTGGCAAAAGTTGGAATAATTTCGGTGATAGCTCCCATAGCTGGGAGTATCATAATATAAACGGCCGGATGTGAATAGGTCCAGAAAAGATGCTGGTAAAGTATCGGATCACCTCCTAAAGTAGGATCGAAGAAACCTATATGGAAAACACGCTCGGCAACCACCATCAGGAATGTAATACCAATGATAGGTGTAGCCAGTAACTGAATCCAGGCTGTGCCATAAAGTGCCCAACTGAATAGCGGCATCCGGAAGAAGCCCATGCCCGGGGCGCGCATCTGATGTATGGTTACAACAAAATTTAAACCGGTAAGGATGGACGAGAAACCAAGCACAAATGCCCCGGTAACAGCTGCCAGTACATTGGTGTGTGTTTGAAGACTATAAGGTGCATAGAACGTCCAGCCTGTATCAGGCGGGCCATCGCCCATAAATTGCGAACTCAGCACAATTAAAGCGCCCAGCAGATAAAGATACCACGAGAGCAGGTTAATCTTGGGGAAAGCTACGTCCCTTGCCCCAATCATGATTGGAAGCATGAAATTGCCATAAACCGCGATTAGGCCGGGAATTACAAATAAGAAAATCATTGTTAGCCCATGAATTGTAAAGAGGCCATTATAGGTCTGTGCCGTCATAATGGTCTGGCCTGGGGCGATGAGTTCAAGTTTCATTAATAAACCGAGAACAACACCCGCGAGGGCAAAGGTGCTCATACAATAGAAATACAGCAAGCCGATGCGTTTATGATCGGTTGAAAGTATCCATCCTAACAAACCTTTGTATTTTCCCCGGTATTCGAGATAACTTGGCAAGCGATGTGATTTGTGATCTGTTGACATATATAGCGTGCTATTATTTTGCGTTTATTTTCTTAAAGCGTGAGCGAATGAGTAAGGTAACAAATAGTAATAAAACAAAGAAAAGGATAATTGTTCCCGTCACTTTTGTAACATTTAATACATATTGCTGACCTGCAGGGTCGTAGTTGTAACAAAATAGTAAAACTTTATTGATAGTGCTTCCCGATTTCCCTTCCGATGCTTCTACCAGGGCCAGTTTGAATTCGAAAGGCAGGAAGTAGATTCCTCTGAGATAACGTGTAATTTTAGCCTTAGGGCTCAGCACATAAATGCATCCCGCATGTAAATAGTCGTTACCAACTTTTTTATAGTTAAAACCGATGGCATGGGTAGCCCTGGCAATATTCGCCGAGTCGCCGGTGAGGAATATCCATCCGTTCTTTTCCCCCGGATTCTTCATCCGCGATAAGTAATTGGCTCTCTTTTTTAAAGCTAAATCCGGAGTTTCGGTCGGATCGAAACTGATGGTGATTGCCTGGTAGTCTTTTCCGAGCACCATGTCGGGGGTTTTATCCATTACTTCGGCCATTCCGTTCATCA
>DASVHX010000098.1:0-9971 GCA_036382355.1 Bacteroidales bacterium | reverse complement strand
CGGGGGATTATAACAAACAATGCCTATAACCCGGAAAGCGATAAAATCAATATTATGGATAAACAAGGGCGGCTTGCAGACATAGCCGAAGCTTCGGACCAACTGAATATTGCTGTCCTTTCCACACCTGTTTCAAAGCATTTCCTCTGCTATCCAAAGAAAATTAAAACCATATATACCGGATAAGTCATTGATTAAAAATCCACAAGACATAAATGGAAGACTTTCATCAGATGGCAACAAATTATCCTATCGAATAATTAAATACTTTTGCAGGCTTATCTGGTAACACATCATATTACCCGATTAATTAAATTGCAACATTAATATATCAGCATGGAATTTAAAGCAGGCGACATTGCATCAATGTTGCAGGGGACAGTTGAAGGAGACGCAGAAGTAAAGGTATGGAAACTTGCCAGGATTGAGGAAGGCGAATCCGGAGCACTTAGCTTCCTGGCCAATCCTAAATACACTCCCTATATATACAGCACATCATCTTCCGTTGTAATCGTGAATAATACTTTTGAAGCAGAACATCCGCTGTCAGCAACGATTATCCGTGTTCCGGATGCTTATTCAGCCTTTGCCCGCCTGCTCGAAATTTATAACGAGGTACAACGCAATAAAACCGGGATATCAGAAAAGGCTCATATATCGTCATCAGCTTCATTGGGCGCCAATCTTTATGTTGGGGAATTTGCTTTTATCGGTGAAAACGTAAAGATCGGAGACAATGTAAAAATTTATCCCCAGGTATATATTGGTGATAATGTAAGCATAGGCGACAATACAACAATATTTCCCGGTGTAAAACTCTATTCCGAAACCCAGGTTGGAAGGCAATGCACTATTCATGCCGGTGTAATTATAGGAGGTGACGGATTTGGGTTTGCCATTCAATCGGGAAACGATTACAAAAAAGTAGCCCAGATTGGGAATGTTGTTATAGAAGACAATGTTGAAATTGGCTCCAACACTACCATTGACAGGGCGACTCTGGGATCGACCATTATCCGCAAGGGTGTAAAACTCGATAACCTGATACAGGTGGGACACAATGTGGAAATCGGCGAAAACACAGTAATAGCAGCCCAATCCGGTATTGCAGGTTCATCCAAGGTAGGCCGCAATTGCTTGATTGGTGGCCAGGTAGGCATTATCGGACATCTCGTAATTGCCGATGATGTGAAGATAGCGGCACAGTCGGGCATAGGATCGAGCATCACTGTGCCGGGCACCATAATGATGGGCTCCCCGGCTTTTGAAATCAGTCGTTATAGAAAAGCATACATTCACTTCCGTAACCTGCAGAAATTGACCGACAAGATTGATGAATTAGAAAAGCAATTGAAAATGATGACCCATAAAGATTAATTTCTGTAAAATAATATAATACCAACTTTTAGCGTATTCGTTCTACCTTTACTCATAGCAAATGGCTGACAAACAAAAAACGATTAAAATACCTTCAAGCATTTCGGGCGCAGGATTGCATACCGGACAAACAGTAACTCTTACTTTTTTGCCTGCCCCTATAAACCATGGCATCAGATTTTGCCGTACCGATCTGGAAAACCGCCCCATTGTGGAGGCTGATGCCGACCTCGTGGTTGACACTTCGCGTGGCACAACTATCGAAAAAAACGGCGTCCGCATATGCACGATTGAACATACGCTTGCTGCTGTGTGGGGATTGGATATCGATAATGTGCTTATTGAACTCGACTGCACCGAAACACCTATAATGGATGGTAGTGCAAGATTTTTTGTGGAAGCTATCCTTAAAGCAGGGATTGTGGAGCAGGAAGCCGACAGGCAATATTTCGAACTAAGCGAAAATATTGATTATATCGATAAGGAGCGTAAAGTGGAAATGCTCATTGTCCCTGATAAAGATTACCGGGTATCGGTAATGATTGATTACGAAACCCGTATACTGGGGACAGAATATGCATCACTCGACAAACTTGCTAACTTTAGCGAAGAAATTGCTACCTGCCGTACATTCGTTTTTCTGCACGAGCTGGAATATCTGATCCAGAACAACCTTATCAAAGGTGGCGACCTGAGTAATGCCATAGTATTTGTCGACCGCATTATTGAGCAAGATGAACTCGACCGTTTAGCCAAATATTTTGGTAAACCGAAAATTCAGATCCTTAAAGAAGGTATGTTGAACAATGTTGAACTTCGATATCCTAACGAACCTGCACGCCATAAACTCCTCGATGTTATTGGCGACCTCGCTCTTGTTGGAATGCGGATAAAAGGCCATGTTATTGCTACGCGTCCGGGGCATCTTGCGAATACAAATTTTGCCAGGATGATTAAACAGCACATCCGCAACACGCAAAATGCAGAACATGCTCCCCGGATAGATGTTACAAAAACACCAATATACGATATCAACGACATTAAAAAGATATTGCCCCACCGTCCCCCATTCCTCTTCGTAGATAAAATCCTAGAGATGAGCGATCATCATGTAGTCGGACTTAAAAATGTGACTATGAACGAAGGCTTCTTCGTTGGACACTTCCCTGATGAACCAGTGATGCCCGGCGTATTGCAGGTAGAAGCTATGGCACAAACCGGCGGTATTTTTATCCTGAGTTCGGTTCCCGATCCCGAAAATTACATTACTTACTTCCTCAAAATGGAAAATGTGCGTTTCAGGCATAAAGTAGTTCCCGGCGATACACTCATTTTCAAGCTCGAATTGATTTCACCTTTCCGGAGAGGCATTTGCCACATGAAAGGAATTGCATACGTTGGAAATAAAATAGTTTCAGAGGCTGAACTTATGGCACAAATCGCAAAAAAAACCACAAAGAAATGAATCAACCCTTAGCTTACGTCCACCCTCAGGCCAAACTGGCTAAAAACGTTGTAATCGAACCTTTCGTTAACATCGAAAAGAATGTTGAAATCGGCGATGGAACCTGGATTGGTTCCAATGTTACCATTATGGAAGGCGCCCGTATTGGTAAAAACTGCAAAATTTTCCCAGGCTCTGTTATTGCCGCTATACCACAGGACTTGAAATACGCAGGAGAAGATACACTTGTGCGCATCGGTGATAACAATACAATCCGCGAATTCGTGACCATCAATCGCGGCACCAAGGCAAACTGGGAAACTGTGATCGGAAACAACAACCTGCTGATGGCATACGTGCATATAGCGCATGATTGTATTATCGGTAACAACTGTGTGCTGGCCAATGCCTGTACACTGGCCGGACACGTCACAATCGATGATTGGGCTATTGTAGGGGGTCTGTCCGCAGTGCATCAGTTTGTGAATATCGGTCAGCATACCATGATTTCCGGAGGCTCGCTTGTGCGTAAAGATATACCACCTTACACCAAAGCTGCACGCGAGCCACTTTCATTCGTGGGGATTAACTCCATCGGATTGCGCAGGCGCGGATTTACTCCCGAAAAAATTAACGAGATACAGGAAATTTATCGTTATATTTATTTGAAAGGACTGAATGTAACCCAGGCGCTCGAACTTATTGAAGCCACCATGCCGGCAACTTCAGAACGCGATGAAATACTCTCGTTCACTGCCAAGTCAAGCCGCGGTATTATGAAGGGATATTCCCGCGTTCTCTGATCATGCAAATAATCCTTGAGAAAATAAGCAAGAAATTCAACTACGAATGGATTTTCAGAAATGTGGATTATACCTTCCAAAGCGGCCACGCTTATGCGATACTTGGCTCGAATGGTTCCGGTAAATCTACGCTGATGCAAATCATTGGTGGTAATTTACTAGCCACCTCAGGTTCAATAAAACATTTTGAAGGATCTATTGAGATTTCAAACGACCTTTTGTACCGCCATGTTTCGATAAGTGCGCCTTACCTGGAAGTAATTGAAGAATTTACTTTACCCGAAATCCTTGAATTCCATCGTAAATTCAAGCCTTTCCGCAACAACCTCACCGATAGCCAGATTATCGAAATTACCGGACTTACCAAAGTCCGTAACAAACCGATACGCTATTTTTCATCGGGGATGAAGCAGCGTGTAAAACTAACGCTTGCTATCATGAGCGACACCCGCGTGGTGTTACTCGACGAACCATCGTCCAACCTCGACAAGCAAGGCGTGGAGTGGTACCAGCAGTTAGTTGGCAGCAACCTTACCGACCGCATATTTATCATTTGTTCCAATTCCCAGGGTCACGAATATAGCTTTTGTTCCCAGCAACTGCAAATCGGCGATTTTAAAAAATGATTGATTTATAATCCTTTATGCTTTCCGTAGGCATGGTTTCATGTCCTATTTTGACTTACATTTGCTCGATTTTTAACCAACCAAATACAGATTTTATTATTTTATGGCAACAACCGCGGACATTCGAAATGGATTGTGCATAGAATTTAATGGCGAGCTTTTTTCAGTCGTTGAATTTCAACATGTTAAACCTGGCAAAGGCGGAGCTTTCGTCAGAACAAAACTTAAAAACCTGAAAACCGGTAAAGTTATTCCCAATACTTTTAATTCAGGTGTAAGAATTGATGTGATCCGCGTAGAACGCAGGCCATACCAGTTTTTATTCAAGGACGACAGTGGATATCATTTTATGAATACCCAAACTTTTGAGCAGACTTTCCTTGCCGAAGAACTTATAAACGCTCCGCAATTCCTTAAAGATGGCCAGGAAGTTGAAATTGTGATCCATGCCGATACCGAAACCCCACTCACTTGCGAACTCCCCCCCTTCGTGGAACTTGAAGTTACATACTCAGAACCCGGCCTAAGGGGTGACACTGCCACTAACACCCTGAAACCAGCTATAGTTGAAACAGGCGCCAGCGTTAACGTACCTATTTTTATCTCCACGGGAGAACGCATTCGCATCGATACCCGCACAGGAACATATTACGAGCGTGTTAAAAGCTGATAACAGTCTTATTCTTTAAAGTCTCTATTCTGAAATACTTATGAAATTTGATTCAGCCCTTACACTCGAAAGGGTGGCCGAAATCATCGGTTGCAGTTATGATGGAAAACCGGATTTTTTAATCACCGGACTCAACGAACTCCACATGGTGGAACCGGGAGATCTTACTTTTGTGGATCATCCAAAATATTACAGCAGAGCGCTGGATTCTAAAGCCACTACCATTATCATTAACAAGCAGATGAGCCCTCCGGAAGGGAAAGCACTGATATTTTCCGACGATCCATTTGCAGCATACATGGCATTGGTTCGCCGGTTCAGGCCTTTCGAAAAAAGCAATCTCAACATAAGCCCTTCAGCCGAAATCGGATTAGGAACCGTTATTCAACCGGGCGCATTCGTGGGCAACGGTGTGAAAATCGGACTTAATTGTGTCATTCATTCAAACGTAAGTATTTACGACAATTGCCAACTTGGCGACCGTGTGATTATCCATGCAGGCAGCGTAATTGGTGCCGATGCCTATTACTTCCAGCGGAAACCGGAAGGCTATCGTAAATTTGAATCCTGCGGCCGTGTTGTTATTGGCGACGATGTTGAAATTGGGGCTTTATGTGCGATTGATAAAGGTGTTTCGGGCGATACGACTATCAGCAATGGAACTAAAATGGACAACCAGGTGCAGGTAGGACACGATTCTTATATCGGGAAAAACTGCCTCATTGGAGCGAAATGTGCTATTGCCGGAGTTACGCGTATAGAAGACGATGTTATCCTGTGGGGTCTCGTTGCTGTAAATAAGGATCTTGTAATTGGTAAAGGCGCTGTATTACTCGCCACATCAGCCGTGGACAAGTCGCTGGAAGGAGGCAAAGTATACATGGGATCACCTGCCATCGATGCACGTCGCCGTTGGAGAGAACTCGCTGCAATGCGCCGCTTGCCTGATGTACTCGACAAATTACATCTCTAATTTTTCGTCTGACTTTTTCAATACCAGATTCAACGCGCATTTATCTGTTGAGCCTGGTTTGTTTTTAGGCTAACCTTTCAAACTTAGTCCGGTTCACATTTATTGGAAAGCTATTCCGGATCAAATAATATAAGATTGACTCGAAAAAGATGAGTAAATAAACAATGGGAAAATACGCTGATAAATGCTGTTGAATTTATTTTACGGTTGAACCTTCATCATCAGTAAGAAGCTTGCCTGATTTGCTATGATAAATATCCAGTACAACAATAATGGCAGCAAAGCCCCAGAAAGGCACCGAAGCTTTATCAGTATCAAGAAAATTATTCATAAGGCTATGTACAGCGTAGGTAACAAAACTTAGGACTGTTGCCAGGCTAAGCAACTTCACTTCCTGCCTGCCAGCATTTCGGTATACGCGGATTCCTGTCCGGATTATAAGTACAACAATCGCCAGAAAAGTAAGCATACCTAATAATCCCGATTCGGCCAATGGCCCGATGTATTCGCTATGCGCGTTGCCTTTATCACCGGCATTTGTACTGATAATGGTTTTTTCCATCGAACGTTGAAAAGGTGCATATTCGAACTGATACGTGCCAGGCCCCCATCCGAAAACCGGGCGTTCGCCGAACATGCGCAACGCAGATTGCCAGCGATTTACCCGCTCCAGATTGGAAGGATCCGACGAAATATTGGCAATAGACTCTATATGCTCAATAAAGTTGGCAGAAGAATCCTGTTTGTTTTTTTCGAGTGTATCGAGTATTTCGAATTTGAAAGTGATGAAAATTGTGATAACCAAAGCTATAGATGCCAATATCCAACGGAACCTGATCCTTAACAATATCAAGAAATAGACCAATAGGGCAAAAACAACGCTTATCCACGCAGCACGACTATATGAAAGATAGAGTGCTATCATCAGAATGCCGAATACTATAAATGCTATTATCCGAAAACAGCGCTTACCCGACTTATCAAACCCAAACCCGAACATGACAGGAATAAACATAGCCAGTATAGCTCCATAAGCTGTATGATCGTTGTAAAAAGGTGTCATCACCCAATGCCCTTGCGCTTCCTTGAACGCGTAAAGCGAATGATTATAGATAGTGTAAGCAATCACAATTAACAACGACGATACATATAGCCAACTGAACAGTTTGGCATTTTCAAATTTCCTGAAGAGGATCGATCCGACAAAATACATTGGGACTACAAACCATAACCTGGAAATCAAAAATTTAAACGAAACCAAGGGCAATTGACTTGTGACACTGGTAACTAACAACCAGGACAGGTTTATCAATATTGCAATCGTAACCGGGTGTTTCATGAAACGGCTGTCAATATCGCCAGAGAAAAGTAATTTTATGAAGAAAAGTATTAAAACACCGATTAGTAAAGGTTCGGTGGGCAATGAAATCCCAAATCCTATATCGAAGTTCTGAATATTAATGGCTAGTGGTGTTGCAAACACTATAATCCAGAGAATGATATTCAGCGAATATAAATAAAGCAGCGCAATAATGATTCCTAACGGGAGTAATGCAGCCCAGTAGAATTCCTTGATCACTAAGAAAATACATAGCATCAGGAACAAAAATGTGATCAAATAGACCAGTGGTATTTTATACTTTTCGGGCAAAAGAATATCGGTTGGCGTTAGCAGGTATATAAATTATTCGGCATTTGTTCTGTTCAGGTTCTTGCGCTGCTTGTTTTCGATTATCGATATTACCACAGTACTGAATACAAGTGTAACAACTACTACATATAGCACTATCAGCCACCGGGTTGGATATGATTTTTTATCCGCCAGCTGAGGTTTGGTAATCAAGTTGATATAAGTGTATTCTTTTTCGACATCGAAACGCGCCCTATCATATAACTCCATTAATTCGCTGTATTCTTTGGACAGGTTTTTCAATCGTTCCTTGAGTAATACAAGTTCACCGCCCTTTTCTTCAAAATTCTTTTTAAGCCTGAGCACATCTTTTGTATTGATGTTTGATCCTCCTTCAACAGTGCGCAAGTAACCCCTCGTAATTTCAAGCGATTGGTTGTCGTAATCGATCAGGTTATAGTTGCTGCCCAGTACTCGAAGTTTGCTTTCTATCGAATCCATTTCTGCCTTTTTAACATCAAGGATTCGCTTAGTTGCTTCCACAATCTCTACATATTTAATACGGCATATAGTTCTGATCTTTTTGTTGCAAAAGTCCATGATGGCATTTGCCATATCGCGTGCTAAAACCGGATCAGTATCAAGTACCACTATTTCAATTGATTCATACTGTGTTTTGGTTATTTTCACATTTTCATTATACAGGTAAAGCATTGTAGAATTGAAATACTTATAAGCCGTATCGATACCATAATGTGCCGGAAGATCGAACTTGCGCATTACATTATCCTTAATATCCTGCGAATTCAGCCATTGCAACATCTGCTCGGTCTGACTTTCGTCAGAGTAAGGTGAAATATTTGCAGGATACAATACAGCGGTCGATTTAAACTTTGGTTTTATAAACATTGGTGCAGAGAAAATGATGGCCAGCATTACAGCAACAGCTGCAATAATTAGAAAGTGCCATTTCCACTTTGCAAATATCTTAATGAGATTAGTGTTATTGAAATAACTTTCCATATTGATTTGTATATTATTGAGAAGGTTGCGTTTGATCCTGATATTTGAAATTATCGGAATTAAGTGAGTTTTTTTTTGATGAAATTGTTATTGGTATTGTTTCTAAAATGGTGATCAGTGCTACTGCCAGTATTAAGGAAAAAATTGTAGTTATTAGCATAATCAGCCACCGTATGGGATAAGTTTTCTTTTCGGCCTTAAAAGCACTTTCTACAACAAATTTCTGCGGGAGCGATTCATGAGCATCAATTCTGGCTTCGTCGTATTTGGTTTTAATCAGGTTTAGTTGCTTTTTTTCATATTCCAATCCATCGCGGAGCGAAACGTAAGGTCCGCCGTATAATGAGAGTATATTGAGTTTTTCCTCCAGGGCTTTTATTCCACGGGTATTATTTTTGGCGATTTCGATCGCCAATTGCTGGTTCATCATCTCCGCCTGTGTTTCATAATCGTTTACACCAAGCTTGCGAAGCACTGAAAGCGAATCCTCTTTTTCCTTCACATCATCTTTCAACTGGTTATATTCAGCTTCAACGATACGAAAGCCTTGCATAGCCCGGTCGCGTTGCATATCATTTTTTACCGAATCGAGCAGGTCAGCAATAGAATTAGCAATATCGGCTGCCATTGCTGGATCCTTATCAAGCACGGAAATCTTTACAGCCATAAATTCCGTACGCATAAATGTAATGTTGCTTTCGTATTCTTTTTGCAGCTTAGTGTTTTTATATTCCGATTTCGGATTTATATTATAGTGCTTGAGCAAATTGAACTTCTTAATTACACGCTCCCGGATTCTGCTCGAATTCAGTATTTGCAGCATCTGTTCGGTTTGCTCATCCATACCAAACTCAAGAATATCTTGCCTGGCGTTGGTGTTATCACTTAAAAGTGCCTTGGATATGGAGTTGCTCGAGGTTGGAAACATAATAACCGTGGAGCGATATTTTGGTGCGATGAAAAATGGCGATGAGAAGATGAACGACAACACAATACTCGCGACCCCAATTAGCAGAAGAGGCTTTCGCCAGGTTATCAAAAATAGCGCAAGTTTGGTTGAATCAAATTCCCTGGAAATGGAATTTTTTTCAGACATGGTCAAAAAAACAGTTTTATAACAGTCAAAATTAGAAAAATATATTGGATATCCAAGTCCGGCGCTTAGAAACAGGTGAAATCAGTTTGCAGTAGGTTATGTCTCTAACTTGCTAAAGAGTGAACGAAGTTCCAACAGTCGCAGTGCGAAAGCCAGCAGTGCCGATAATAGCAGCAAAGCGCCCAAAGCAACCCTCCAGTCAATAGGCAGGAGGCGGCTTATGTAACTCATGGTTATCACACCTGCTGCAAAACTTATCAGTCTGATGATATACCTGGGATTAGCGGTGAAATTGAAGGCACGTAATACAAAAACAACCTGAAGTGCAG
>DASVHX010000097.1:0-2661 GCA_036382355.1 Bacteroidales bacterium | reverse complement strand
CGCCCCACATTATACCTTTCCCGATCCAAAACCGTTCGGCGGAAATAAGTTGTACAATCCTTACCAGGATTTGGACACTTCGCGCTGGCTGAAAGCGAATTTCCAGGTTCAAACGCGGGTTTGGGGAGGGGTCACCAGTGGCCGAAAAAACAGCAGTAAAGATGTAGTCGAACTTTATCACCGGTTAGGCTATGATTTTATTGGTATTTCCGATTATCAGTTTATTAATCGTTATAATGAGCATTCCTCGATGTATATTCCGACTTACGAGCATGGATTTGGAATACGCAAGTGGCACCAGATTTGCATCGGGGCGCACGAGAGGACTTGGTTTGATTTTCCATTTTGGCAGACAGTGAACCAGAAACAGAATATGATCAATAAACTCGTAACAGAAAATGATATCGTTGCCATTGCCCATCCCAAACTTTTAAACGCTTATCCGGCAACCGACTTCAAATACCTTTCAGGTTATAATCTCATAGAAGTTTTCAATCAAATAAGGTGTTCAGAAGCTCATTGGGATTCAGCGCTCTCAACCCGACATCCGGCCTTTATCCTGAGCGATGATGATGCACATGATATTTCCGATCCGCATGAGGTGGGACGATATTGCACATTTATTAAAGCTCATGCGAATAATCATCAGGATGTGATTGCTGCTTTAAAATCAGGTAAAGCCTATGGAGCGCAAATATATATGGCAGAAGAAGACGGCTATGCTGAAAAGATCGCTTATTCAAAGAAAATGCCATATCTGCGATCTGCCCGGATTGTTGGTGATACATTTACTGTCGAAGTAAGTCAGTATCCTAAATTTATCCGTTTTATCGGGCAGAACGGAGCAGCTAAATCAACTGTTATCGGATCAAAGAAGGCTTCATATTTATTCAGGAAGGATGATACGTATATCAGAACAGAAATATTGTTTCCCAATAAATGGGAAGGGCCTGGAACCCGTTTTCTTCTAAATCCTGTTTTCCGCTATGCCGGGAATAACCCTGTCCAAATGCCAGAGGTAACTATTGATACTGAAAGTACTTTACTAAATCGGATAGTTGCTTTAGCTATGCTTATCTTTATTTTATTTAACATATATTTTTTCAGAAAGAAGTTTTATCCCAGTCCAAAGAAAGGACCTTAATGAAAAATTCCTTTGATATGACTTCTTCGATGCGTAGAAATCTGTTGTTTCTTATAGCTATTTCTACCATTATCCGGTTATTCCTTGCCAGATTACTTGAGTTCGGTAATGACGAGGTTTATTATTTTACCTATGCGCTATATCCCGATCTTTCCTATTTTGATCATCCACCGATGGTCGGATTCCTGATTCGTATATTCACCTTCAACCTTCATTTCACGCAGGAATTTTTTGTACGACTTGGTGCAGTAGCTGCAGGTACGATAAATACCTGGCTTATGTTCCGCATTGGCCGTATAATGAAGGACGAAGCGACAGGATGGTATGCTGCACTCCTCTATACTGCTTCAATTTATGGATTCATCATTGCAGGAGTATTCATTTTGCCAGATGCACCACAATCAGTTTTTTGGTTGATATCAATTTACCTATTGTTACAGGCTCTTCCCGATAAGGAATTATCTAAACCAAACCGCAGACGCATTGTATTAGCCGGGATAGTTATCGGATTTGCCATGCTATCTAAATATACTTCTGCCTTCCTCGTTACAGGCGCTCTTGCCTATATACTGCTTTATAACCGGAACTGGTTACGAACGAAAGAATTATACCTGGCAACGTTTGTCGCTATGCTTGTTTTTTCACCTGTCATTATATGGAATGCCTATAATCACTTTATCAGTTTCGCATATCAGGGTGGCCGTGCAGGAATATTTTCCGAAGGACTAAAACCGGTTTACTTTTTTACTGAATTGGGTGGGCAAATTCTTTATAATAACCCTGTGAACGTGGTACTCATCGTAATAGCGTTGCTGGCGATTCTACGTCTCAAAATTCTGCCAGATAATGCATCTGAGCGGATAATTCTGCTGATTGCATTGCCTCTTATCGTCACTTTCCTTCTTATTGCGCTATTCCGGCAAACCCTCCCGCATTGGACAGGGATGGCTTATGTAACCATGTTGCCGCTTGCCGCCTTGCACATCCGGGCTAAAAAAAGCAAAATGTGTTGGATGCCCCTGGTGCTGGCTGTTTCGTTAGGAGTAATGCTTGTTATAATAATAGTTGGAGCCTCTCAGGTTCAATCAGGTTGGTTTAAGCTGGATAATTCCAAAAGTGAAATGAAAAATATTGGGCAAAACGATCCTTCGCTCGATATGTATGGTTGGCGACAACTTAGGGAAAAGATGCCCGCCATTATTAAACATGATAAGTGGTTGGGGGTGATGAGCAGAGATGCAGTTTTTGTGAATTTTCGCTGGTTTCCCTTGGCCAATATCGATTATTACATTGCTCAACCTTTGCAAATGAAAGTGCTCGCCATTGGAAAGTTGGAGGACATCCATTATTATGCCTGGATAAATGCTCTGCGGGGAGGTTTTAAAGAAAACATGGATGCTTATTATATTACCTCAGGACGCGATTTTAAGGATCCATTTCCAATTTATCACACATATTTTCAATCCATAGAGTCCTGCGATACCATCCCGGTAATTAGGGGTGGGAGGGTAGCCATG
>DASVHX010000096.1:0-5756 GCA_036382355.1 Bacteroidales bacterium | reverse complement strand
TATTTCTGTGCTCAACGGCATTCACCGCGGAGGAACAATCCTGGAGTGAAAAGGCATGTATAATGGTGCTGAGAAGGAAATCATTTTCACGGTTGTAAACCTCGGCGAACTGGCTATGTTGGAGGGAATGATCAACCGGGTAGATCCGCATGCATGCCTCATAGTATTTGATGCCAATGAAATTCCTGGAAACGGCTTTAAATCGCTGAGTGAAAAGCTTGACGATTGATCCAATGCCCCGCAGACTTTAATAATTAATGCCTGAAAAGCTTGATAATATCGTTACCATTGGCAAAAACGAGCAGCGCCAACAATAACACCATTCCCACAATCTGGGCATACTCCAGGAATTTATCACTGGGTTTGCGGCGTGTCACGATCTCATACAAAAGGAACATCACATGTCCGCCATCCAGAGCAGGAATTGGAAGCACATTAAGTATGGCCAGCATAATGGATAAAAACGCTGTTAATCTCCAGAACGATTCCCAATGCCACACGGCAGGGAATATTTTTGCAATGGTGATAAATCCACCAACAGATTCGTAAGCCTTAACTTTTGGTGCAAACAATAACTTCAGCGATTTGAGATAATCGCCAACACTAGTGTAGGCTTTTACTGCACCTGCAGGAATGGCTTCGATAAAAGTGAACTGTTTTTCACTGAAATTAAAATAGGCGTCCGGTCCTTTTGGAGCCACACCTATCATGCCTTCGGTAGTAACTGCCACCGGCAAATGCAAGGTGTCGTTGTTGCGAACCAAGGCTATATTCACCCTTTGCCCTTTATTCTTGCTAACAGCTGTTTTAAACTGATCGAAGTATATGGTAGGCTGTCCGTTAATGCCTACAATGCGGTCGCCTTTCTTAATACCTGCATCTTTGGCGGGGGAAACTCTTGGAAATCCATCAACTACAAAAGGAATGCGCACGTTGATAAAGTCAGCGGTTTTCTGCTGTAGCATTTTACTTATGAATCCTTCCGGAATGGTTACATCGGTAAGGTTTCCATCACGTTCAACCTGCACAGTTTTAGCATCGTTAAGAATAATCTTGCCGGGAATCTTCAGGAAATCCTCAACTTTTTCGCCATCAACAGAAAGAATCTTATCACCATTGCGCAAGCCCATTTCAGCACCGAGAGAATCTACTGTTATACCGTATTTCACCTCTGCCGTGGGAAGATATTGTTCGCCCCAGGTAAAGAGCATGAGGATATAAATACCTATTGCCAGCAAGATATTGACGGTAACTCCGCCCAGCATAATAATGAGTCGTTGCCATGCCGGTTTGGAGCGAAACTCCCATGGTTGCGGTGGTTGCTTCATTTGTTCCTTATCCATCGACTCATCTATCATTCCTGAAATCTTGACATAACCACCTAATGGCAGCCAGCCGACACCATATTCTGTTTCGCCTTTTTTAAATTTGAACAGTGAAAACCAGGGATCGAAGAAGAGATAGAATTTCTCAACACGGGCACCAAAAATCTTGGATGCGATAAAATGACCGAATTCGTGAAAAATTACCAGTATCGAGAGGCTAAGAATAAGTTGCGTTGCTTTGATCAGAATTTCCATAAGGATATTTATCGGGGGAATTTGTTGATTTAAACTAATTGCTGAATCAGGCCAGTCGGGCAATGATTTCTTCCGCTATTCGGCGGGTTTCTATATCGGTCTGTACATAATCATCATAATCAGGCGAAGTTATAAAACTCACTTGCTGCATACAATGTTCAATAACAGCAGTCATTTGCACGAATCCCACCTTATCTTTCAGAAAAGCATGAACCGCAATTTCGTCGGCAGCATTCAGGATACAAGGCATATTCCCACCCTTGCCAAGCGCTTCGTATGCAAGTGCAAGATTACGAAATATTTCGCTATCGGGCTTACTGAAAGTGAGTTCAGGGAAATCGGCAAAGTTAAAACGCGGAAAATCAGAAGCCAGTCGCTGCGGGTAGCTAAGTGCATATTGAATTGGTAACCGCATATCGGGGAGCCCCATCTGTCCTTTGATAGAGCCATCGGCAAATTGAACCATTGAATGAATAATGCTTTGCGGATGCACAACAACTTCTATTTGTTGTGGAGCAACGTTAAAAAGCCAGCGGGCTTCAATTACTTCCAGGCCTTTGTTCATAAGCGTGGCAGAATCGATGGTAACCTTGCAACCCATGCTCCAGTTGGGATGTTTTAATGCCTGCTCCTTCGTTACCTGAGCAAGGAATTCCCGGTCTTTCCCCCTGAATGGACCACCGGAGGCCGTGAGAATAATCTTTTCGATTGGATTATGGAACTCACCTGCCAGACATTGAAAAATGGCTGAATGTTCTGAGTCGACCGGAAAAATATTAACTGCCTTTTCCCTCGCTAGTTTAGTAACAATTTCACCTGCAACCACAAAAGTTTCCTTATTCGCAATAGCAATGGGTTTTCCGGCTTCAATGGCACGCAGCGTAGGCAGAAGAGCAGCAAAGCCAACCATGGCCACCAGCACTATATCGATAGTTTCCATCTCAACGATCTGGAGCAAGGCATCGCGACCGGCATAAACTTTTATATTATATGGATCAAGTGCGTCATTTACTTCGTGGTATCGGGCTTCATCACCGATTACAACTGAATTTGGCCGAAACTCTATGGCCTGGCGGATCAGCGCAGTTGAGCTGGATTGGGCAGTAAGGACTTCTACCTCAAAATGATCAGAATGTTGCCGGATAACATCTAAAGCCTGAGTGCCGATGGAACCTGTTGAGCCTAGTATTGCAATGCGTTTTTTCAAATAGAGAGAAGGTTTCTGATGTTAAAATGACATGTAATCCGTTGGATTTACGGGATTCCCGTTTATCCATAGTTCGAGATGCAGATGTGGGCCAGTGGAAAGCTCGCCCGATTCGCCAATAATGGCAATAGTTTCGCCTGCTCTCACAAAGTTTCCTACCTTTTTGAGCAATACGGAGTTGTGCTTATATACCGAAACGATATTCCCCGGATGTTGAATAGTCATTACATACCCGGTTTCAACTGTCCAGCCTGTAAAAATTACAGTGCCGTCCTGCACGGATTTGATAGCTTCATTGCGTTCGGCAACAATATCGATACCATAATGCTCCTGCGCAGGATCAAACTTGCTGGTGAGGATACCTTTAATCGGTGTAAAGAAATACAGGTTCGTAACACCCGCTTTTGGTTTCTTATCAGCACTCTCATCTACAAATAGATTGTATTTATTCTGGTTTTCGTAATCGGAGCGCAATAAGGAATCCGCGGTTGAATGTTTGTCGGTTATAGTGCTGTAATTCTTCTTTTTAGCAGTATCCTGAATCGTTTGAGGCTTCTCGGGTATAGTGTTTTCGCCGAAGATAGTTTTCAGATTTTCGATGTACTTGTCCTTGCTGGCAAAAGCATTCTCGATGGAATCGGCCTTAAGTTGTAGTTCATAAATATTGCGTTGCAAATGTACATCGGCATATCCGGGAATATATTCGCGCAATGGGGTGAAGGCAATTATATAGGAGGTGATAAATACGATAATGATAGAGAGTGCACCTAACACCACAAAAACATTCAGGCGCGACAACCTGAGCGAAAACCGTTCTTCGAAAGTTTCTTCATTTAGGATTACCAGCCTGTATTTGTCTCTGAGCCGCTCCAGTAGTTGCTGCTTTATTTTTTTGCCTTCGTCCTTAAGTCCGGTCATGTGTAATTTAGGTGATGGGATTACAACGTGCAAATATCGCAATTATTTGCCTGACCTGCCAAAGGTTTATTCAAACAGTGGTTGTTAATCCTGTTAAACAAAGTTAAACAGCATCTGTGTTTTGCATATGTACATAAAGTTGCAGATGACAAAAGGTTTAATTCTCTTAGTGGGAATTTTCGGATATAACAGGCTATCCATGCGCTTCTTCATGTTTCAATTTAACTAAAACAATAAAATAAGTGCGTTTAACAGGGTTCTTTTTGAGATGGACCCGAGAAGATTGGAAAAAATAAAATATTTTTGCATGAAGTGAGTTAATTAGGGTAATTGGCCAGGTGTCATTTACAAATTCCAAAAATATTGATGGGTAAACTTTCGCTCAGGATTATACATAGGGTAACTATCATCCTTTTGATAGCTGCTGCTGTGGCTTGTTCCACTAAAAAAAACGTCTTTACAAGCCGGGCGTATCATAACCTGTCGGCACACTTTAATACTTACTGGAATGGTAACGAAAGCCTGAAGGATGGCGTTACGGACCTGGGGAAGAGTGTACGCGATAATTATACCAGCATACTTACAGTTGCTAACTACGGCACTGCATCTGACGCCACCAGGTTAAACGCAGCCATGGACAGGGCTATTGCAAAAGCCTCCATTGTTATTCAGCGGCATTCCATGGTTTTCAACAAAAAGGAACGTGTTAAATGGATAGATGACAGCTACATGCTCATCGGTAAAGCCTATTTCTACAAACACGACTTTACGGCTGCAAAACGCACTTTCGATTTTGTAATGCGGGAATACAACTACAATCCTATACAATATGATGCCATGCTCTGGCAAACACGTACGCTGCTTCAACAGAAAAAATACAGTGATGCCGGATCTATGCTCGATTTACTGGAAAGTAAAATTGAAACGGAAAAAGTTCCATTCATTGTAAAAAGAGAGATTCCGCTGGTTTATTCAGACTATTTTATTCTGCAAAAGAATTATTCTCGCGCAAAAGATTACTTACTCAATGGCATCATATTGAATAAAAGCAAAAAGTTACGAGCCCGATTGTATTTTATCCTCGGTCAAATTGCCGACCAGGAGAATAACCAGGCCATGGCTACCGAATATTATTTGAAAGTGATAAAATCTTCACCATCTTATGAATTGGCTTTTAATGCCAGGATAAACATGGCTAATTCCTTTGATATAAATACAGGCGACAAGCGTACAATTGAAAAATCGCTGACAAAAATGTCGAAAGAATTCAAAAACAAGGATTTCCGGGATCAGATTTATTATGCATTGGCGCAAATTGCTTTTAAAGAAAAGAACGATACACTCGCTATCCATTACTTGCGGTTATCGGTTGCTGCAAGTGTGAAGAATGATTTTCAGAAAACCACTTCAGCACTTAAACTGGCAGATATCTATTTTGAACGCCAGAATTACCGCATGGCACAGGCATATTACGACAGCACTATGCAATTCCTGCCAAAGGATTACCCCAACTACAATGAACTTACTGCTAAAACTGTTACTCTTACAACTCTTGTAACAAACCTGGAAATAGTACACACTGAGGACAGCCTTCAAAAACTCGCCGCACTTCCGGAAGCTGAACTCGCCAAAGTAATCGACAAGATGATCGAAGCCATAAAAAAAGCTGATCAACTCAAGAAAGAAAAGGAAGCACAGGAACAACTCGACGGAACCATGGGTGGTAACCTGGTAAAAACCATTGAGAATCCATCTCAATTGGGCAGCGGTGGTTGGTACTTTTACAATACTTCGGCCATGAGTTTTGGATATACTGAATTTTTGAAAAAGTGGGGAAGGCGAAAACTGGAGGATAACTGGAGGCTTAGTAACAAGCGCCCTGTTTATACCGATGAAACTGTTGCAACCAAAGTAACTTCCGATAGTACTAAAAGTGATAGTACTAAAGCCTTTTCAACCGATCCGCGCAGCAGGAAAACATACCTACAAAATATACCACTTACTGCAGATATGATGCAGGTCTAAAACGATCACATCTCATCTGCACTTTT
>DASVHX010000095.1:0-5227 GCA_036382355.1 Bacteroidales bacterium | reverse complement strand
GCGCATATTCCTTGGGAAGATGTTCATTACCTTCCTGAGAAGAAAATTCACGCGGGCCGTATCTTTAATGGCGGAGTAACCGACAGTTGCCTTGTTGCTCGGGTAATACTGGCCATTCTCTCCACGGTTGAAGGCTGGACTGAGGTAAGCGTATAACGGATTTTCTTTAGCGTATTTTTCGAACGATTGTTTTTCTTTTCCTTTTGCTTTTGTGCTATCGGCAAGTTTTTCGAGCAGTGCCGGTTCTTTCTTCGCGGTATCCGCTTTGGCAGTAGTTTTCTTAACAGGTGTTTTATTTGCGGGTAAAGTTTTAGCAGAGGTTAAGTCTTTTACTGCAACTTTTGTCGTATCGCCGGTAACCTTTGTCGAATCAGTCATGTCGACAGAGGCAAGTTTCTTATTAGCTTCGTTAAAGAATGGAGCTAACTGATCGAACTGGTATGTTTCCCAGAATTCGAGTTTTGCAGTTCCCTGAAGGAGTTTACGCACACGTTCCGGATCTTTGATACCTGGAAGTTCGATCAGGATACGATCGCTGGTGGTTAGTTTCTGGATATTTGGCTGGGCAACACCAAAGCGGTCGATACGGTTGCGCAGGATATTAAAGGTACGGTCGTAAGCATCATTAGCTTCGGCGCGAATCACTTTCAATACTTCATCGTTCGTAGCATTAGGCTTAATTTTGTCCCTCGTTTCGATACGGCTGAAAATAGCAGCAAGTTGCGCGTCGGGGGCAATTTCTTTAAATGCCTGTCCAAATAATGTCACGAAATCCTGCTGGCTGTTCTTTTGCATGGCTACAGCTCTGGTCATAGCCTGGTTAAATACCGGGTTAGTGTTATAGCCTGATAAAGCCCTTACTACATCAACCACAGATACTTCCATGGTTACGTTCATACCGCCCTTGAGGTCGAGGCCGAGATTGATCTGCCTTTCAAGACATTCCTTGTAGGTATATTTCCTTAACAGGACATTATAAACCACCTGATTCGCCATGGAATCGAGATAGTATTTTTCCCTGAATTTAAAAATGGAATCGTTCAGGTATTGTTCCTTCACTGCATCGCCTTTAGCCATTTGTTTGGCCAGGGTTAATGCCTGTTCGTTGCCGGCGAATTTTCTGGCCGCTCTTTCAGTACTGCTGGTAAAGAAATTGAACGAAAGTTGGAAGAGGCATACCAAAGCAAAAGCAATAGCAAAGAATTTTATCGCACCTTTATTCTGCATGTTATTTGTTATTAAGAAGTTAGTTCGGCTTCATTTTTTGAGGGTGCAAATATAGCATAACATTTGGAATTAACCAATGAACGTTTGCTAAGTATTTAGCAGGTATCAGTCATTTGCCTTCCACCGTTTTGCTTACTTTCGTGAAATTATAAATTATTATTACGAATGATTGATTGCAAATATATGCCAGTAGCAAAGCTGTGGTGCATAAGTTGGGTTATTAGTATGCTGATGATGCCAACAATTGCAGGTCTGGCTTTGTCGGCCAATGCACAAAACATTCACGATTATAGTTTTAAACGCGATACTTCGATTTCATGCTTAAGAAGCGATGGATCTGCATTCGCTTTTGGTTTTGCCGGTGGCATGAATTCCTGCCAGTATGGTGCCATCGATCTTAACGGCGATGGCCTGAAGGACCTGGTCGTGTTCGACAGGACGGGCAATCGGTTACTTCCTTTTCTTAAAACATCTACCGGACTTTCAGGTTATGTTTATGCGCCTTATTACAGCCGGTTTTTTCCTGCCATGGAACATTGGATGCAACTGGTAGATTATAACAATGACGGGAGGGAAGATATATTTACCTATACCACCGGCGGTATTAAAGTTTTCAGGAACAGCAGTTCCGGAGTTCCACATTTTACGCAAATGACCCATCCTTATATCACCTGGCAGAATGGTTCCTCCTTTACCAATATCTTGGTAACTTATGCCGACTATCCTGCCATTTGCGATTTGGATGGCGATGGCGACCTCGATATTCTCACATTCGCAGTACTTGGCACATTTGTAGATCATTACAATAATATCTCCATCGAAAAATACGGCAACCCCGATTCACTTGCGTTTAAACAAACTGAATCCTGCTGGGGACGGTTTGCCGAAGGCGAAGACTCCGACCAGATACTTCTGGATACCTGTAGCAAAGGCGGAAAATCAGGATTTGTTGGGCAAGCATTTCCCGAGGACGGTTCCGACCCGAAGCATACCGGTTCAACACTGCTCGCATTGGGCCTGGATAGCGATAAGGATAAAGCTCTCATACTTGGTGATGTTGACTACCCGACCCTGAAAGCGCTCTGGAATGGTGGCGATATCGTTCTCGCATCTATAACTTCTGTTGATCAGGCGTTTCCCACCGGCTTGCAACCGGTTGACCTGGTTTCATTTCCTGCTGCATGCCAGTTGGATGTTAATGATGATGGGTTGAAGGATCTTATCGTTTCTCCGTTTGATCCAAGTCTTACAAAAGGCAAATCAGATCATTCATCCTGGTTATATCTGAATACTGGGACTGAAGCTTCGCCTGTTTTTACACTTAATTCGAAGGATTTCCTGCAAAGTGAAATGCTCGATTTTGGTTCGGGAGCTTACCCACTTGCTTCGGATGTGGATGGAGATGGCCTTACCGACCTGCTGGTGGGGAATTATGGTTATCTCGATTCGAGTTATTATGAATCCGGGCACCTGTTACGTACTATTTACCATTCTCGACTGGCTTATCTGCGGAATACAGGAACGACCTCCAATCCATCTTTCAAGCTAATTACCGACGATTATGCCAATCTTTCGGCATTAAAAATCCTTGCAGCCTACCCGGCCACCGGCGATTTAGACGGCGATGGCGATAACGATCTGCTTGTTGGAAATGCGGATGGTACTTTTATTTACCTGGAGAACCTGGCCGGACCGGGACATGTACCGGAATATGCACTTCCTGTTTTTCATTACATGAATCTGGATGCCGGCGATTTCAGCGCACCTCAGCTAGTCGATCTTGATCAGGATGGTTTGCTTGATATTGTAAGCGGTAATCGCAACGGACAACTCAGCTTTTATAAGAATACCGGCACAATACATCATCCTGCATTTTTACTTATTACCGATTTCCTGGGAAACATTGATATCACCGATCCTCAGTTATCGGTTTACGGTTATAGTACGCCTTGTTTCTTTAAAGGAAGCGATGCGAAATGGCGGCTTATGCTTGGCGCTGAATTGGGTGGAATTCATTACTATAAAAATATTACTGATAACCTTGGTGGAAGCTTCTTAAAGGTAGAATCGGATGTGCAGGGCAATAACGACGGTTTGCGGACGGGTGTGGCCGTGCTGCAGGCCGATGGCGATGCATACCCCGATATGGTTATTGGCAATTATGCCGGTGGATTGTCGTTTTACCGTGGTATCACGCCACAGCCTATCGGTATCAACGAGCCGGAGATTAAACCGGGAATCCAGGTTTCGCTATATCCCAATCCGGCCTCAGATAAGGTTTATATCAATATTGGCCAGGAACTGAAATCCGGACACTTAGAAATCCATATTTTTGGAATAGACGGAAAGCTTTGCTATAACTCCGGGCTTCAACCTTTGGTCAATAATTTTGCATTACCGGTGAGTGGAATTACTCCGGGTATTTATATTTGCAAGATCAGTATTACTACATCAGCCGGTGAACCTGTAATTGTTGCCTACAGGAAACTTATTGTAAACAGGTAACGGATTCAGACGGATTTATATTGGAACACGGATGACATGGATTAGAAGGATTCAGACGGATTTATATTGGAACATGGATGATACGGATTAGACGGATTCAGACGGATTTATTTTGGAACATGGATGACATGGATTAGACGGATTCAGACGGATTTATATTGGAACACGGATGACACGGATTAGACGGATTCAGACGGATTTTTTTTATTTTGCATTTTATCCGTGACCATCCGTAACATCTGTGTTATCCGTGTTCTAACCATCCGTAACATCCATGTTATCCGTGTTCAAAAGCAATGCTCTTTAGAAGTTAGGCTTAAGCGAATACTTCTTATAGTAATCTTCAATAACACTAACGGCTGATTCTGCATCATCCACCAGTGTAAAAATGTCCATATCTTCCGGTGCGATATTCTTTTCTTCCAACAGGCGCACTGTTATCCAATCGATCAGACCACTCCAGTATTCTTTGCCAACGAGCACAATCGGGAAACGAACGAGTTTATGCGTCTGGATTAGGGTTATGGCTTCAAAAAGTTCGTCGAGTGTGCCGAAACCTCCGGGCAACACGATATATCCTTGCGAATACTTCATGAACATAACTTTACGCACAAAAAAGTAGTCGAACGAAAGTAATTTATCCGGGTCTACAAATGGATTGGTGTATTGTTCGTGAGGTAGTTCAATGTTAAGGCCTACCGACCGGCCACCTCCAAAGTGAGCGCCTTTGTTGGCGGCTTCCATAGTGCCCGGGCCACCGCCCGAGATTACCCCAAACCCTTTTTTTGTAATCATGTAACCGATTTCTTCGGCAAGTTTGTAATACCGGCTATTGTTAGCCGATCTTGCCGAGCCAAAAACGGTAACGCATGGGCCGATACGCGCCAGTTTTTCAAATCCGTCGACTAATTCTGCCATTATCTTAAATACTGACCATGAATCAGTCGTCATGATCACGTTCCAATCCTTTTCGGTAATGGCTTCGCGGATTTTGTCTTCTTCGTTCATTATTTCATTATGCATATACTGAGATGTTTGGGGCGACAAAGCTATTAATTTTTACAACGCATTTCCAACCTAAGCGCGTTTGAAGTCGTTTTATCCGGGTGATAAGATAAACCTACACCATGAACATTCAAATTAATAACATCTTATTCTTTATAATATTCAATTACTACATCCGGCTGAGGCTACGCTTTGCTACGTTTAGGAATAAGCTCCGCCAGTCACATTTTTCATTCGCCTTTGACAAAGTAGATTTACTAAACGGCCTGCCAATGCCAAGATGATAAAGTTTATCCTTCTGGAGTTTTAAACAAAGGGCTGTGTTAGAAAGACTTTCTCTATGAGTAAGTTGGCCAAAGGACATATAGAGAAACTGTTTCCAGCAAGTGAGTCCTTTGTTATTATAGTCGCCATTGTATCGTTTAGCACAATACTTGAAAACGCCAAATGAGGCAAATTCCATCAATTGAGCAAATACCATCTTTCCTTT
>DASVHX010000094.1:0-5256 GCA_036382355.1 Bacteroidales bacterium | reverse complement strand
CCGGAATGGTGGTAAAACCCATCGTAAAGCACCTCCTGGGCAAAGGAATGCAAGTTACCGTTGCCACACGTACCAAATCGAAAGCCGAAGAAATTATCTGCGGACATCCGAACGGCCAGGCAGTTGCCTGGACAGTGGAAGACCAGCCCATGCTCGAAAGCATGATCAGCAGCCACGACCTCACGGTAAGCCTGCTTCCATACACACATCACGTAATGGTAGCAAAGTACTGTATTAGGTTTAAGAAAAACATGGTTACCACTTCCTACGTAAAACCCGAAATGCAGGCTCTCGATGCCGAAGCACGCGCTGCCGGTATCATTATCCTCAACGAACTTGGTCTCGATCCGGGAATAGATCATATGTCGGCAATGCGTATCATCGATACTGTGCATGCCAAAGGTGGCAAAATCGAAGAATTTTATTCGATATGCGGCGCTTTGCCTGCACCAGAAGCAGCAACTAACCCATTCAAGTATAAGTTCTCCTGGAGCCCCAAGGGTGTGGTGATGGCTGGTAACAACGATGCCAAGTATCTGCGTCATGGCAAGGAAGTGGATGTTCCTACCCGGGATTTGTTCAAAAAACCATTCCAGGTAAGTTTTCCGGAAGTCGGGCAACTTGAGGTTTATCCAAACCGCGATTCCATTGCTTATATTGATATCTATGGCATTCCTGAAACCAAAACCATGTTCCGGGGCACATTCCGTTTCAAAGGCTGGTGCGAAACCATTGATGCCATGAAGGAACTGAAACTTATCTCGTACGATAAGTTTGATATGACAGGAAAAACTTATGTAGGATTTATGGCCATGCAGATTGGCACATCCGATGCAGAAAATATCAAACAAAAAGTAGCCGCTTATCTTGGCCTCGATATGAATGTCTATGCGCTGAATGCAATGGAATGGCTGGGCCTGTTCGATAATACACCGATGAACCGTACTATCGAATCGCCATTTGAAGTTACTTCCGACCTGATGATTGCCAAAATGGAACTCGGACGTGAAGAACGCGATATGGTTGTGATGCAACATACTTTCCTGGCAACTTATCCTGATGGGAAGCAGGAAGTTATACGTTCGCGCATGCTCGATTTCGGCACTTTGGCAACAGATACTTCAATTGCCCGCACAGTTGCCTTGCCGGCAGCTATTGGCGTTGAAATGATCCTAAAAGGCGACATAAGCGTAAAGGGTGTGTTTCGCCCTGTAATCCCGGAAATCTATGTTCCGGTTCTCAACGAACTCGAGAAGCTCGGTATTCGCATGGAAGAAGAATATGGCCTTCCGGTAAGTGAGAATATCAGGTAGTTCTGATGGATTTGTTATAAGTTAACTCCCTGACAGTGTTCAAAACACTGTCAGTTTTTTTTCAATATTCATAATCAGGAAGGGAGTTCCGGGATATTGATAGTTTACAGTTACTCTTCTTAATTAATCTTACATTTACGGCACAAGCCGATAACGATGAACACTACACTCTTCTATGCAATAGTTTTTATCAACCTTGCCTGCCTGTTATATACGATAGGAGTTTGGGCCGAGAAAATGCAACGAAAACTGAAATGGTGGCATACGGCCTTTTTCTGGTCGGGCCTGATCTGCGATACCATAGGGACTACAGCCATGAGCATGTTATCAGGAAGTTTATTCAGGTTCACTTTTCATGGAATTACAGGTAACATTGCTATCCTGCTTATGTTGTTTCACGCTGTATGGGCAACAATTGTCCTGTTGAAAAACAAGGAAAAGCTGATCCTGAATTTCCATCGTTTCAGCATTTTTGTTTGGATAATCTGGTTGATTCCGATGATTTCCGGAATGGTGTTCGGAGCCACTCATTAAGTAGAATTTGTCACTATTACAAATTCATTTCAGCAAGTGATAAATCCCTATTTGCGATTAGTTTGTACTTCAATTATTTTGCTGCCACCATCCCAAATAAGTTTCACGTTTAAGGTTATATTCGAAGCTATCTTAACCTGGGGAATATCAGTAGTCCTTTTTCGTTTAGAACAGTAAATATTAATTAACCCCGATTTACCGAAAGGGTAATTGTTAATGCCATATTCGTCGGTTAGGCGGACATCAAATACCAGCATGTTGTTAGGCACATCGGGGCGGAGGCCAAAAACATTTTCGAAGAGCACTGCGATGGGAACAAGACCTGTCCAGCCGACAAATTCTTTTCCATCGTTGCCCTGCACTTTGTCGGGGGCATAGTTCTCGCGAAGCGTTCCTGTTTGGTTAAAGACTTCAACAACGTTGTTGAGGTGATTGACTGCAATTTCATAAGCCAAAGAATCTTCGCCATAATTATTTAATCCGCGCAAAACCATGTAGTTTGTGGGAGCCCAAATGGAGCCTTTCCAATATCCGCCGTTGGGATCAAAGTTTGGATTATCAGCCGATAGGGTTGCCACCCGATGAAGCCTTGCAAATTCGGTCGGATTGCAAAGGTGTTGGATAAAACGGTCAGTGTTTTGAGGAGGAACAACACCTGCCAGCAATGCCCAGTAAGAGGCAATGCTCTTCACATCCGAAAGTGTGCCATCCTTATAACGGTCATAATAGAAAGCCGTTTTATCGTCCCACATTTTAGTATTCACATATTCTATTAACAGGATCATTTCACGCTTAATGTCCTGCACTTCATCGGAACGATGGAGCCTGTCAGCCATTCTAATCAGGATATTTCCTGCATAGATTTCCTGCAACGTGATATCAATCCACGACATAAAACCATGGCTCCATTCTGCATTATAACCGGCGGGCAAGCGTGGCTGATTGTCCATTCCGCAACCCCATCCGCTCGAAAAGTATGAACCATCCGGCCATGACCTGTATGTGCGGAACCATTGGTAGTAGGCAAGCAAAGGAGAAAAGACTTCATTCAAGCGGGTTGTATCATTAAAATTCAGGTAGTATTCCCATTCCGTCCAGGGTAGGATGTTTGGTCCGGTACTCGAAGGATCGAAGCGTTCGAATACATCCGATCCATCCGATTCGCGGATCTCGCGGCAGATAAAGCCATCCTTATGTTGTTTAGCATAGAAATTATTGAGTGTATTCTGAAAATTAAATGCCCGGGAGCCATAGCGTCCGAACATAAGCATGAAACCCGAATCCCACATAAAAATATGGCCATTAAATGCCGGATCGATAAAAGGCGAAATGAAGCCACAAGCAGGATTGGGCCTGTGCAGGTTGCCAAAAGCAATTTCCCAGGTTCGCCAATAACATTTGATAACGTCCTGGCGGGCAGGCCAGATGGGTTGAGGAAGCAAGGACTTAATGTCCTTAAAGTCAGGCAATTTTGTTGTGTCAGATGTTCTCAGCAGAAAACTGTTGGCATCAACATATTTATTCAATACATGTGTATCATAATAGGGCTGACCTTGTGCGTGATAAATGAATATACACAAGAGAAGAATTAGCGCATTAAGGACTTTGTTTTTCATAACATGAGCTTTATTTGATTGGAGCAATAACGCCCGGTTAAATGTGCAATAGGCTATTCACTTATTTCCATTACCGGATTCCCGGTTCATATACTTCAAATTAATTAATCTGGCCTATCTCTTTCAAAGATAGTAAAGAACGTTTGTTCATGCCTCCCTGATACTAAAATATTTATGAAAGGATTTAATAATCGCTTAAGTTGCTAGAAAGTTAGTTCATTAAGGTGGCATATTTCGTTTTCAGAGCTAATCCATTATTTTTTTTCATCATCAGCCAATCGTCTTTGAAATAGAAATAAATTTGCCGATTAATTCCGGCAGGAGCTTTTCCGGATAAACAGCGAATCAAACGATTATGGCAAATTTTATCAAATGGATTGGTGGCGGGCTGGGTTGGGCATTTGGCGGCCCTATTGGCGGTATCATTGGGTTTCTCGCTGGCAGCATGTTCGATAGCATGAACGGCGCTGAATTTGAATATAGAAATACTTCCGGTCAACCTGCTACCACCCCCGGCGATTTTAGCGTTAGCTTGCTCATCCTTTCGGCAGCAGTTATGCGTTCCGACGAAAAAATTATGAAGTCGGAACTCGACTTTGTCCGCAATTTTTTCCACAAGCAATTTGGTGCCGATTATACCGAAAGGCAGATGCTAATGTTGCGCGAAATTCTAAAACAAGATATCAGCCTGCCCGAAGTATGCCAGCAGATTAAGCAATACATGGATTATCCTTCGCGGTTACAGTTGCTTCATTTCCTGTTTGGTGTGGCCTGGGCTGATGGCAGCTATCACCCGAAGGAATTAGAAACTATAGAACAGATTGGCAACTTGCTTGGTGTGCGCCAGCCCGATTTTGCTTCGGTTATGGCCATGTTCGTAAAAGATACGACAAGTGCATATAGAATACTTGAAATTACTCCTGAAGCAACAGATGAAGAAGTGAAGAAAGCATATCGTAAGATGGCACTCAAATTTCACCCCGACCTTGTAACCCATCTTGGTGACGATGTTCAAAAGGCTGCTAAGGGCAAGTTTCAGGAGTTAAATAATGCCTATAACGAAATTAAGAAACAGCGCAAACTGAGTTGATTTTTTAATGGCATTGGTTTCCAATAGAATTAGTATTGTTTAAGGGTTTGAAAAGAAGATAGTTATAAAGGTTAGTGACTGCCGGATAACCCCATATCGTATCAGAAGATTTCCCGCAAAAGTGTAACCTTTCAAAAAACATAGAGTCTAACCGGCAAATAAAATTCATTCGCCATGCAAAGACATTTTTTCAGTTCTGCTTTCTGGGGTATTACCATCATCTTTGTAGGTGTGGCAATGCTACTTAGGAATTTCTTCGACCTTGATATTCCCGTTTTTACGATTATTGCAGCAGGTTTCCTGATATTCCTTGGTATTCGTATGATTGCCGGGCATGCAATAGGGAATGACAGCAGTAATTCTGCCGTGTTCAGCGAACAGAAAATGGGCTTTGTGCCAGGACAAAATAAATACAATGTTTTATTCGGCAACGGCAACCTCGATCTTAGCAGGCTGGAACTTACTGAAAGTAAATTAGTTGAAATTTCATGCGTATTTGGTGAATTCAGGGTTGCCGTAAATCGCGATACCAACCTTCAGATTTTTTCGAGTGCTGCTTTTGGCAGTTTCACGGCACCCAGTCAGCAGTCCAATGCTTTCGGGTCGTTGGATTTTCGATCGCCAAACTTCGATCCAACAAAACCGGTTCTCACCATTAGGGGAGAAGTGGTGTTCGGAAGCATAAAGGTTTATTACGTATGAT
>DASVHX010000093.1:0-3559 GCA_036382355.1 Bacteroidales bacterium | reverse complement strand
CATCTTTAAATTTTTCTTTCTGCTGGTTTAAAAGTTTTTCGTATTGCCAAACATAAGTAGCGGCTTTACCGTAATGGCCGAAAATAAAATCGCGTGTGAGCGAGTCGGCATTTCTTGAAGTATTCCACATTAGTTTTGCAGTTATCCATGAGCGTTGCCAATCGCGTTCAGCCCCGGGGCTTTGATAATCGCCTTGTGTCATGATGCCTTCGGTATGGTGATCGACATAGAATTTGATATTATCTGCGACTGCATCCATGTTGGGCATCGGCGCCATGTAATGGCTGAAATTAACCACGTAGTCCCAGATGTAAATCCGGTTATGTATGGCACTCCATTGCTCGACAATTTTGCCGAATTCAGTTTCTCGTGCCGGCGTAAAAGGGTATGCCCATGCGCCTACGGCATCGTTGCACAACTGTATAATAACGTTTTTGAGTGGCCGAACTGTTTTTGGTACACCTATCGTTTCAAGATACGCCAATGTTGAGATGCTAACATTGGGGTACTGTTTTCCCACGGCTTCTGCGACCTTGTTTACTAGATACAACAATGCTCCCATATTTGTGCCTTCAGCATCATCAATGGCCTTGCATCTTGGGCAAAGGCAGGTTTGTCCACCGTCGTTTTTGGAAACGCTGATGACCTCTGTAGTCGGATTGTTTTTGAGAAATTCAAGAACATAATCCGTAACGATGTGGATAACGTTCGTATCGGTTGTGCATAGCTGCTGGGTTATTCTTTTTCCATCCTTATCGAGCATATAGTATTCCGGATGTGTATTAAAATATGTATTTGGCGGTACGAGAACATTAAATGTATGTACGAACAAAAGATTATTTTTACCATAATCTATCCGTCCGCCCCATTCATCAGGCACTTCAGCATACGGAGAATTCGTCCGGTTTCGCAGCGACCAGTCGGGATTGAACGAGCAGTAATAAAACGGGTCACGGAGATTGAGCTTTGGCACATATGTCCGTTGGACTAGTTTAAAAGCAAGTGTAGTAAGTTTTGGGATGCGATAATCTTCATCGGAATACCACCGGCAGCCCAAGTCTTCTTCTAACAATGCGTACACTGCATTTATAATACCTCGCGACCTGCCGCCCCAGAGGTACATGTCTTTACCATCGCAGCAGATCCCATAGCCCTCGTCACTGAGTTTCGTTTTGACAAGGGAGACGTTTAATTTTTCGAAGTACTTCGAATGACCAATACTGATTTTATGCATAGACTGAGATAATCGGATATTATCGTATTGTATTGGTAACTTGACATCGGTAATTTCCTTAAGCCATTGCTGTAAGTCGTTGGCAGCTTTTTGGTCTTGAGTTGTGGCTTTGCTGCTTATAACAATCACATAATTACTTTTACCGTTAGCTGCAAGCGTAAGAGTGGAACTAGGTTTGCCTGTCGGTCTTAGTGTGTTGCTCCATTGGACTGAATCACTGTTTGCGAAGCAAATGGTTGATAGAACCATGAGAAATACAGATAGCATAATTTTGAACATAATTTTACACTCCATTTTTTACACTATAATATTTTCCTTAAAAATCTTGATGTATTTACTGCATCATTGGCTTTAACCAATGTATCTATTTCATCAAAATGAGCATCCACAATATCTTCGAATTTCTTTACCCATAAGATACTTTCTGAGATAGCATCAACACCATCTTCGCGATAAGGATACTGATCCATCGACAGCCATCCATCATACCCAGTCTTCTTCAGCCAATAAAGCAATTCTATATAGGTAACACTGTGTACACTACCAACAATCATATCGTCGTCCCAACTACCGTGGTTGTCGTTAAAGTGCATGTGAAAAAGCATATTACCAGCTCTTTTAGCCATTACAACTGCTTCGGCAACATTCTCACCTGCCACAAAACTATGACCGGTATCTATTGTTACACCAACGTTTGAACATTCCGTTTCTTTTGCAGCAAGTATGGTATCAGCCATGCGGGCATGGTAAGAAAAGTTACGAGGCTCTTTTGGCTTATATTCCAATGCGAATTTAAGTTGGGGATATTCGATAGCTAATTTAGTAGTGGCTTGTTTTAGCCATTCGCGTTCCTGGTCATAATCGGCAGTTAAAAGGTAATCATATCCATCCTGTCCAAGCCAAAAGTTCATTATTTTGCAATCAATCTCCAGTGAAACTTCGCACATCTGACGGAGATAATCCATTGCTTTTTTTCTAATTGCAGGATTAATATTGGTAATGCTTCCTTTCGCAAATTCTGGATCAGTAAAAGTATCGGGGATAATAGACGCGCAGGCCACTCCATAATCATTGAGCCTTTTTTTCATGTCTTTTACATTGTCAGGTCGAATGTCCCAGGTACCAACCATTTCAATTCCCTCGATAAGAGGTATTTTTTTTACTGCCATTTCTAACATTTCTACTGTTGTTGGGTTGCTTTTGTACCCTTTACAGAACCTGTCGCAAGTGTTTCCCAGGTTTCCCAGTATCATGGAATATTTGTTCTTCATTCTTTTATGTTGTTTATGGTTAATTATGTGTAAATGATATTAGCGTATTTATCAATAACAATTTAACAAATTTCACTTCACAGAGGAATAGCCTTATATAAAAAGGTTATCCAGTTAACAACTCAATTAAATATAAACTCACTCGAAACTGAACTATTTTTGATATCCTTCAAATAAAAAAATGCATATTTAAACCCTTCTTTTGGTTTGGATATGGTTACCGTTTGTTTATCAGAATCAATCACTGCTTTTTGCATTAACCATTCCCGTTTTGCATTCGTAGAAATGCTATCATTGGTAAAATAAAACGCTGCCATGGAAAGCTTTACCGGTGATTTATAAGAAAGTTTGATCACAGATTCCTGTTTTAAGACAGATTTTACTTTTATCAGTGCAGGACCATGATTGACAACGCTTTCGAAAAAACAATGTATTTCGTTGGGTTCCCAGCCATATCCATGGCTATGTTGCATATCTGGTTTGATGAAAATAGTGCGTCGGTTTCTGTTAACCAGACTATAGGTCTTGTGGTAAGTCACCACATTGTAAAACAAATCTTTATTTCCATTGATAAACAAAAACCGGGGCTGCGCAAATGATAAATAGGATGAGGGATCAAAATATTTCATCCATTTTTGCTTGTCCTGTAGTGAAAGGCGATTCAGTGGTTCTTTGAAGACATCAGACTCATCATAAAAACCACAACCGTAAACAGGAACAGCAGCCTTAAAACGATTATCTAAGCTTGCCACAATACACGTAAGGTAACCACCCCAACTTATGCCTGTTACACATGTTTTTGCAGCATCTACTTCAGGCAAATTCAACAATAATGAATGAGCTAATATGGCACTTGCTACGGCATGATAAGTCCATACATTTTTAAGATTTCCTTTTTGAATTTTCTGAAACTTGTTGTCATCCGCTTGATCGGCACCAGCCTGGGTTAACTTTTTCCCTCCACCATCATTTCCTGACAAATCCATCGCAATGGCCGCGTAACCATCTGCAGCCCATTTTTCTACCCATTCTTTAAAAGCCTGTCCTCCTCCAC
>DASVHX010000092.1:0-5424 GCA_036382355.1 Bacteroidales bacterium | reverse complement strand
CACCCGGCACTAATTCTTATAATTCTTTCTGGTAAATCCTGAACCGTTTATACACCACACCACCCATTTTCTCCATTTCCGCGCGCACTTTGGTATTGTACTCCAGTTCGAGGTGCGAATCGATTGTTGTTTTACCGCTTTCTTTAGCCGACTTTATCAGGCTCATTCCCAGTAACACATCCAACCCCTGTCCCTGGAAGTGTGGATCGATTGCCCCAAGCAACAGGTTTAGCTGATGCGACTTTTTTGCAGCACGTAGCAGATGAATAAATCCGATTGGGAAAAGATACCCATGCGATCTGCGGATGCCACGGCTGATATCGTCCATAGCTATTACAAATGCAATCACTTCATCCTGTTCGGTAACAATTACTTTTACATAACGGGGATCGATCAGGAAAAGGTATCTGTTGGCAAAATCGTTCATTTCCTGTTCGGTAAAGGCGATAAATCCATATATGTCGCCGAACGTGAGGTTTATAAGATTGAAAACCGGTCTGATAAAAGGCTTTAATTTGCGGCGCGAAGTGAATTCAAGCATTCTTAAGTGGCCGTTCTGTTGTTTCGCCCGATCGGCAATTCTGATATAAAATTCTGGTATCTCTTCAGGAATGGGAATTTGGTAAACCACACAATCAACTTTTTTGGTAAATCCGCAACCTTCAGTAAGATCAACCATGTATGGGAAATTGCAGTTTGTGGCTATAACTACCGGTTGGTCGTAGCCTTCAAACAGAAAACCTTGTGGGTCCTTGTCAGAAAAAGCAAGGGGGCCAACCAGCTTATCCATGCCATGATTGCGGCCCCAACGGGCAATATAATCAATCAGCGCATCAAAAACTTCGCTTTCATTCCAGGTTTCCATGAAGGCAAACCGGGCATGATTTTCATTGTGTTCCTTATTGTATTCATGACTGATGAGACCCATGCAGCGACCTACGCATTTTTTATCCCTGAAAGCAAGCAATAGAATCGTATCGCAAGTATCGAAGGCCCTGTTTTTTTCTGGGTTGAAAAATGTCCAATCGTCCATGTAAATAGGAGGGACCCAATTGGAATGTGATTTGTGAATTTTGGCAGGTAAATGAATGAAACTGCGTAACAGCTTGCGGTTTTTAACTTCAACAATTTCAACGGACATGCAGCATGAGTTAAGTTAGAATTTGAAGATGCGAAAATACTGATTTTTCATCATTCTGAACATTTTCATAAGGCATTAGGCATTAGGCACTGGGCACTGGGCACTGAGCACCTGGAACCCGGCACCCGGAACATGGCACATGGCACATGGCACATGGAACATGGCACATGGCACATGGCATATGGAACTTTCCCTTATAATTCCTTCTTATATACCCTGAAACATTTATGCACAGGAATATTCAGCCGCTCCATCTCGGCGATCATACGCTTGTTGGTTTCCAGTATTACGTGTACTTCTATGTATTCAAATCCTGCCTGCTTCGCCGATTCGATTATCCTAAGACCCATAGCTACTTCGAAGCCCAGTCCGCGATATCCTCGTTTTACAGCTCCCAGCATAAGATCGAGCTGATTGGTGCGTTTAGCCGATCTCAGTATTTTGAATATTCCAAAAGGGAACAAATAGCCGCCTGATTGCTGAATGCCCTTTGTAATGTTTGGCATGCCTACCAGAAAACCAAGCATGATGCCATCCTTTTCAATCACTTTTACAAAACGCGGATCAATAAATTGAAGGTATCTGTCAGCAAGGTCGGTAATCTCCTCGTCGCTCATCGGCACAAATCCGAATAAATGATCGTAGGTTTCATTAAGTAACCTAAGGACAGGAACTATATATGGTTTTAATTGCCGGCGCCGCGAAAACTCCAGGATTTGGTAATCCGGTTTTTGTTCCAATCTTTGAGCAATACGCGAATAGACTTCCGGAAGTTCACGCGAGATGTCCATTTTGTAAATGTGGCAGTCGATCTCTTTGGTATATCCTTCCTGAGTGACCAGATCAATCATATACGGCTGATTGCATGCCGAATCCAGTATAGGCATATGCTCGAATCCCTCGATAAGGAAACCCTGGGGATCCTTGTCGGAGAATCCATAAGGACCTATCAGCTGGTTCATACCCTTTTGGCGGGCCCAATCTTCTATGTGGGACAGCATGGAATGAGCTACTTCGGGATCGTTATAACAATCCATATACCCAAACCGACCGTGACGTTCCTTATGGAGGTCATTGTATTTCTTATGGATGATGCCCATGATACGCCCCACAGGAATACCATCCTTTAGAGCAAGGATGAGTGTGGTATCGCTGAGTAAAAACGATCTGTTTTTCCTGGGATTGAAGAACTTCCACTCATCCAGGTATACAGGAGGAAGCCAATTAGCGTAATCTTTATTTACTTGTTCCGGAAGGTGTATAAATTTACGGAGCTGCCTTCGTGTTATAACTTCAACAATTTCGATGGCCATGCACATGCGTTTTAGGAGGATTCGAAGATAAAGAAAAAATCTTAACACTTATTACTTGCTTTATAATGTAATGGAAAGCTCTGTAAAGAACTAAGCCAAAATATGTATTTTTGCAGCATCAACATATATACATAACTCTATGAATATACAATATATCGGTGAACACATTCTTGTTGGACAATTAGGAACGATGTTCATCTGGCTGGCTTTTATTTCAGCTTTGCTTATCCCGGTAGCATTTTTTATGGTCGACAGGAAGCCATCTGTGGCCGGGCGAAAAGCTGCAAATAGCCTATATCTGTTTCATTTCATCACATTGCTGGCCTCCGCTTTTGTCTTGTACTTTGCTTTAGCCAATCATTATTTCGAATATTCTTATGTTTGGCAATATTCTTCCACGGATCTGCCTTTTAAATTTATTATCTCCTGTTTCTGGGCCGGACAGGAAGGTAGTTTTATGATTTGGGCTATCTGGCAGGCTCTGCTTGGTTTATTCCTTTTACGCATAAATACTGAATGGCGGGGTAAAGTACTAACTGTTTTAGCATTTGGACAGATATTTTTCCTGTCAATGGTTTTAGGACTTAACATTGGTGGAATCCATATAGGTGCCAGTCCATTTGCATTGCTTCGCGATCTTCCGCAAAATATCGGGAGTGATTTCTTTGCCAATCCAAATTATCTGACCTTGATCCTCGATGGGAATGGCTTAAATCCATTGCTCGAAAATATCTGGATGGTGATACATCCGCCTACATTATTTCTTGGCTATGCAGCTTTGATGATTCCTTTCTGTTTTGCAGTTGCATCCTTATGGAAACGCGATTATTACGGATGGCTTAAACCTGCATTGCTCTGGGCATTGTTTGGTGTTTTTATTTTGGGTACCGGAATTCTCCTGGGTGGACGATGGGCATACGAATCACTTACTTTCGGCGGTTTCTGGGCCTGGGATCCAGTGGAAAATGCTTCATTGGTGCCCTGGTTGATGCTTATAGGCGCACTTCACCTGATGCTTATAGCCTACAAACGGAAACAATCATTTGCCATGGCTTATGTGATGGTGTTCCTTTCTTTCATTTTCGTTGTATATGCAACTTATCTTACCCGTAGCGGAGTGTTGGGCGAAACGTCGGTTCATTCCTTTGGCGATGATGGCAAATCGGCGCAGATGATTTTGTTTATGGCTCTGTTTACTTTGGTGCCATTTGCATTACTAATTATTAACAGAAAGCATCTTCCTCGCAAAACCAATGAATTCTTATGGTCACGGGAGTTTTGGATGCTTATGGGATCAATCGTGCTTTTGCTTTCCGCTTTTCAAATCACGGTTACAACTTCTATCCCGGTAATAAACAAAATATTGGGTACGCATATAGCGCCACCCATCGAAAATGTGGCCTACTACAATAACTGGCAGACACCTTATGGCATTTTGGTTGCTTTCCTGATCGCTGGCGCTCAGTTCCTGGTATACGGAACAAATGATCGTAAGAATTTTTTTAAAAATATCAGCATTTCCGCAGCCATCGCGTTGTTCTTCACCATCATACTTGCGCTTGTTTTTCACGTAAAGCGTTTTGATCATGCCGGCCTGATGTTCTTTACCATCTTTGCGATAACAGATTCATTGGACTATGTATTTCGTTATATCCGTAAAATTGAGAATTCCGGTGCAGCGATTACACATGCCGGGTTTGGGATATTCCTGCTGGGAATTCTGTTGGCTTTCAGTAATTCGCAGATTATTTCCCGGAATCATTCAGGATTTGACTTGGGTAAAGAAAAGGATAATAATGAGAATCTTGTTCTCATGAAAGGTGACAAACAGCCGATGGGCGATTACATGGTTACTTATAGCAGCAATGAAGTAAGAGGCAGAGAAACTTTTTATAAGGTTGATTTCGTGCGAAATGCTGATTCTGCCTCAGGTAAAGTTGCGTTCTCGATATATCCTTCTATAAACCACAATGAGCGTATGGGGAATGTTTACAACCCTGCGACACGTCATTTTTTCAATAAGGATATCTATACCTATATCAGTTTTGCGGAAAGTGCAGATACTAAATCCACGGACGGATACAGTTTATCCACGGCAAAGGAAATTAAACTTAAGGATACAATTACATTCGCCCGGAGTTTTATCATCCTCGACAGCATTATAGTTGATATGAAGGATAAACAAGTGGAAAATGCAAGCATAACTGCGAAATTCCGTATCCTCAGCATGCAGTATGGCGAAATGAAAACTCAAATGAAATACATTATTAAGAATGGTCAACTTAGCCGCGAGGACGGTATTATTGAGCCGTTGAATATTAAACTGAGTTTTCAGGGTGTCTCTAACAAGTCGGATGCAATAATGTTAGGGATCTATGAAAAGAAATCAGACTATATTGTCCTGAAAGCAATTGTTTTCCCTTGGATGAATGTACTTTGGGGCGGTTTTGCAATCATGCTCGGCGGATTGTCAATCGCTTTCTTAAGGAGGATTACTGATAAGAAAAATAGTGTTGCTAATCCTCAAAATCAATAAGGCAAAAATGATGTAAATTTACCAGTTTGAGTGGCTAATTGAATTGATCTTGTTTTTATGGAGACCAAGCGTTTTTCACCAAGTTGCAACTTGAACAAATAAATAATTGAGCAATTTTTCGATGAGTACAAATCCTCCAATCTCACCCCTTTGCCGGAAAAAATAAAGTCAATATCATTTGTAGGTGCAGGAAATGTGGCAACACATCTTGCGCAGGCATTTCATAGAGCTGGTTTTCCGATTGGCGGAATTTTCAGCAGAACACATACTTCAGCCCTTGCGCTTGCAGAAAAAGTCGGAGGCCGGGCATGTACCAGTATATCCGAAGTTTTGCAAAGTTCTCAATTGATAATAGTTGCTGTGCCTGATCATGCTTTACCTGAGTTGTTGATAGATACCCAGGTGCCTGACAATGTTATTATTATTCATACCTG
>DASVHX010000091.1:0-3221 GCA_036382355.1 Bacteroidales bacterium | reverse complement strand
TTAGGGTAAAACCATGCGTAGCTAGTAGATGGGAAATATCGCCGGATGGTCTTGTGTATACTTTTCACCTACGCAGCGATGTTCTTTTTCACAATTCAGAAGTATTTCCCTCCGGAAAAAGCAGGACTGTAACAGCTCCCGATTTCGCTTACAGCTTTAGCCGTATTACTGACAGCACCATAGCTTCACCGGGTGCATGGGTATTCGGCAATGTGGCGCATACCGGCCCACATTATGCATTCGATTCTCCTAACGATTCTACTTTCGTTATCAAGCTTAAAAACCCTTTTCCCCCATTTTTGAGTTTGCTAAGTATGCAGTATTGTTCCGTTGTTCCGAAAGAAGCGGTTTTGAAATATGGAAATGACTTCCGCCGCCATCCGGTCGGAGCCGGACCTTTTGTACTCAAACTCTGGAAAGAAGGCGTAAAGCTCGTGCTGGTGAGAAATGAACATTTTTTTGAACATGAAAACGGCCACCCTCTGCCCTATCTTGATGCTATCGCCATCTCATTCATCATCGATAAGCAGGCCGCTTTCCTGGAATTTATAAAAGGCAACCTCGATTTTATGTCGGGTATTGATGCCAGTTACAAGGATGAAATGCTTACCTCAGATGGTAAACTAAATCCGAGGTATAGTAAAGGTGTTAGACTTCTTACAGGACAATATCTGAATACAGAATATCTCGGAATCCAGGTTGATCCTTCCTTAGCGATTGTTCAGCAAAATCCGCTGCGGATGAAAAAAGTGCGCCAGGCAATTAATTATGGCTTCGATAGAAGGCGCATGATGCGTTACCTCCGGAATAAAATTGGCGTTCCGGGTACAGGTGGCTTTATTCCGCTCGGGCTGGGCGGCTCCGATACTTCCGGGAAAACCGGCTACGATTACGACCCGGTGAAAGCCGCTGCATTACTCAGCGAAGCAGGTTTCCCTTACGGCAAAGGCCTGCCTCCGATTACCCTCACCACTAATGCTTCCTATCTCGATCTTTGCAAATACATGCAAAGTCAATTAAACGAGATTGGATTTGATATCCGTATTGATGTTACCCCGCCAGCCACGCTGCGCGAAATGATCGCCCAATCGAAAGTGAATTTCTTCCGCGGATCGTGGATAGCCGATTATCCGGACGCAGAGAACTATCTTTCGCTATTTTATTCCAGCAACTTTTGCCCCAATGGACCAAATACCACGCATTTTTCGAACAATGAATTCGACAAACTTTACGAAAAATCCCGGCAGGAAACGAACGATGCTCGCCGCTATGAATATTACCGGCAAATGGATCATCTATTGATGGAAGAATCGCCTGTAGTAGTATTGTATTATGATCAGGTACTTCGCTTTACCCGGCAAAATATCCATGGTTTGGGCTGCAACCCGATGAATCTGCTTAATCTTGTACATGTTAAAAAGATAAATGATGAGTAATGAATCTTTCATAAATATCAGCCCAACGCTGATTACCGATAATCCTTTTCAACTTATTGACAAGGAATGGATGCTTATTACTGCTGGCAAACTTGAATCTTTCAATACAATGACGGCTAGTTGGGGAGGGTTTGGAATATTATGGAATAAGCCAGTCGTTTTTTGTTTTGTAAGACCGGTGCGGTATACATATCAATTCATGGAGAAATCCGACTTTTTTACTGCCACGTTCTTCGACAGGAAATACCGTAAGGCGCTGGATTTCTGTGGCGCCAACTCTGGCCGTGATATGGATAAGATGGCGGCTACTGGACTAAAGCCACTCGCCTCGCCAAATGGAAGTGTGTATTTTGAGCAAGCCCGCCTGGTGCTTGAGTGCCGGAAGCTTTATTTTTCGGATATCGATCCTGAACATTTTTTAGTTCCTGCAATCAACAAAAACTATCCTAATGCCGATTATCACCGCATGTATATTGGAGAAATTGTGAGCAGCATGCAAAGAGAAAAATAATGGAGATTGATCAGGAAGAATCTTCCGGGATTTCAAAAAACAGGTTCATTTATTTATATTTATGCTCAATTGTGACATTTTGTTGCTTACATTTATGCCCCTTTACTCCGGGGTTTATTATTTCTGCTAATAGTGTTTTAACTTATTAGGAAAGTGAAACTTATCACCAATATACGCATAAGGGCCGGCAAACATGCCTTAGCCAGGGAATTGGCACGACATCATCGTGTAAAGAAAAACTATAGCCTCAGCACAGCAAAGAGTATTGGATTACTCTACTACATTGCCGACGAAGATACATACAATACTATAGAAGCCTTTGTTCAATCGCTGAACGAGAAACAAAAAAAAGTGCGACTGATCTGCTATACCGATTCCAAAATTGTTCCGCATTATTTTATCCCCAAACTTACCCAGGATATCATTACTGTGAAAGACCTGAATTGGTTTAGGAAACCTGCTAAAGGTTTTGTGAAGGAATTTATAGGCGAAAAATTTGATTTGTTATTGGATCTAAGTTTGTTCGATTATTTTCCGCTCCAGTATATTGCCGCATTATCCGAAGCCTCACTTAAAGTTGGGCGATTCGACGAAGTTCATACGGATTATTACGACCTGATGATCCATACCACCGGTGTAACCGGGCTTGACGAATTTATTTTGCAAATCGATCATTATCTTAACATGTTAAATCAAGAACCTGATGGACAACCGATTTAAAGGCACAGGTGTAGCGCTTGTTACCCCTTTTCATAAGCAAAGTACAATTGACTTTAGTTCGTTGGAAAAATTATTGGAACACACTATCATGAATGGGGTGAACTACCTGGTAGTGTTAGGAACAACCGGGGAATCGGTTACACTTTCCAAAGAAGAAAAGTACGCTGTGATGCAATTTGTTGTCGAAATCACCAATAAGCGGGTTCCAATAGTTTTGGGTGTTGGCGGCAATAATACCCAGGATATTATCAACAACCTGCGCACCAACTCCATGGATGGTGTGGATGCTATACTCTCAGTTGTACCTTATTATAATAAACCCCAGCAGAAAGGACTTTACCTTCATTACAAGAATATTTCTGCAGCAAGTCCTTTGCCAATTATACTTTACAATGTGCCAGGTCGCACAAGTGTGAATATGAAGGCTGAAACAACACTTATGCTTGCAAACGAATTCTCCAATATTATCGGTGTAAAAGAAGCATCCGGAAATATGGAGCAAATTATGACAATCCTGGAGAATCGACCCAAAGACTTCCTTGTAATCTCGGGCG
>DASVHX010000090.1:0-13906 GCA_036382355.1 Bacteroidales bacterium | reverse complement strand
ATTGGTCAGCAAAAAATCAAACGGGCGTATCTCTGGAAATGCAGCAATCTGATTATAAATAGATTCAGCAGTTTTATCATCGACAACCCTTAAGGCCACTGCATCTGCATTTACGACGCCTTCAAGGTATCCATATTGTTTCTGCCCCAAAACACCATGTTTTATGCCGCCAGGTTCAAGCGATTTTACAAAATAGCCTGCAGGGGTAAGAAGTTGTGTTAAAGACTCACGTGTGATACTTTGCCGGTGTTCATATAAGTCAATCCTTTCTTTATTGCCAACCATCTTATATAGTTCAACCATTCGGTCCATTGCTGCCAGGTAGGTGACAGAAAGACCTGCCAGGTAGCTTTTCCCAAATGTGCCATCTGCCAGTTTAACTCCACCGTAACTCGGAGCCAGCAGATTGCAGGCAGGTCCAACCAGGAATAAATTATTTTTAGGATCGCGTGTCTTTTCGATGAAATCACATGCTCTTTCCATTTTTGGAAGGTAATATGCTATCGCTTTCTGATCGCGATTGGTCAATAAAATCTCGCATTGCATCACTATTCCGGCAGCTGTGGCTTCATAAAACCAGTCATGCACTTTAATATTCCCGTCTCCTTGTTTGTAAATAATCTCTGTGGGACGGGAAGCATCTCCCAAACTCCCGTCTGGAGCAATTAAAGCCATTAGCGGACTGACAGTTGCGGGCTTTCCTTCAATAACCGACTGTCCCATTCTTTTACCATCTCCCTGATTGTTCCAGAACATATCCCATGAGTGCTGTAATACTGAAGACCATGGTTCTGAAAGAAAAGGAGTTACGGAGTAAGAGAATCCGTAACTATTCTGAATCCACCATGCATCCCAGCCGCCACTTTCAACAAAAGTATTCCAGTTGGCGTCGTACAGCATTGATACGTTCGGTACTGCAGCATTAGGATGAAAGAAAGCAAATGATTCATCAATCAATCGAAGAAATTTCAGATCGCCTTCACCATTGCAATATTTACCGTTGTAGTGATCTGTTGCATAAACCGGTGAGACACTCGATAAGACTAAGGCAATAAAGAAATATTGCAGACCTTTGTAATGGTTTTGTTTCATTTTATACTCCTTTTAAATTACTTTTTTTCATTCATTACTCCCTCCGAAAGTGTTTTTTATCAATCTCCTGGAAACCGGGAAATAGTCAGAAAATATCTAATATCTGATCACTTTGATCTCCATAACCTTTGAGCACTAACCTGTCAGAAAACACATCTATTATTCCGCATGATGTTTCAGACCTGGCTTCCACCATCCCTTTAAATGTCAAATGATGAATATTTCCTGCCTTTTCATATCCTCCGGCATGATGATGCCCGGCTATCCAGGCAACCACAGCATGATGACTATTGATGAGACTTAAAACCTCCTGATTATTCCACAATTGAGTTCCATTTTCAGGCAATAAAGGCCAGTGACAAAAAATAACCACCTTTTTATTTAATCCATCTGCTCTCTTCAATACTTTCGTCAGCCATTTGATTTGTTTATCCCCAATTCCTCCATTCCAGATGTAGGCATTGTTTAGCCCTTTTGCCTTTATTCCTTCGTATTTTGACAATGCAGTATTATATTGTTTGGATCCCATTACCGAAGCGAAGGTACTCACATCGCATCCATCCAATACGATAAAATCCATGTCACTAACCTCGAATTTAAAATACCCCCTTTCGTTTTTCAATCGTCCTCTTACCCGACCTTTATATTGATCATCAACCTCAAAATCATGATTTCCAATCCCATTATACAAGGGAGCCTTTAAGTTCGCCAATATAGCTAATGGTTTATCGAAACTTATGTAGTTATGATCAATCATATCTCCTATACTGATGACAAAAGCAAGTTCATGTCTATTAAATTCATTAGCACATTTTTCAAGTTTACTTAAAGAATTCCTGTAATCTCTGTTTCCTGTTTTTTCTGCATCGGCATATTGAATGTCAGTAACTACCCCAAATGAAAATATTTTTTTGGCAGGATTCAGGATGCTTTTGGAATCTGCCTGAGCAACAGCAATATTTAAAATAACGAAAAGAAAAAGAATTGTTCCTGCCAGTTTAACTATTATCTTATCAAGCATTTTTCGGGAATTTTATAGAACATGTTACTTTAATATGCCTCGGCCAACTCTTGGGTTCGGGAATAATGCAAGTTTAAAATGACGATCCAGGACCTTCTGGAGGTACTGTTCCCACAAATGATGGGCAAGCCATGCTCCTCCAACCTGATAAATTGCCCACAGTCCGGTACCACCTACGGGAGAAGTTGTACACCAGAGATCGGCATTATGGTGGGCCATTCATCCCCGTGCTCCATACACATTTTTTGCAGTCCTGGCACCATCGACAGAAAGATCCTTCGCCAAATCGATCAATGGCAGATGACATTCTGCCAGATTTGCCAGATTTGCCGGCCAATAGTTCAGTTCAACATTACAATTCAGGGTGTAGTTTGAGCTCCAGGCTGGCTTCAGATCTTTGTTCCAGATTCCCTGAAGCGTTGAAGCTTTTGTTCCAGGCCGAGAAGCGGAGATGAGCAAATACCTTCCAAATTGAAAATATAGAGCTGAAAGATTTGGATCTTTTCCTGCCTGATAGTTTAAAATCCTGGATTGCAATGGTTTTTGCGCAGCACTGTCTGTTCCCAAATCAATATCTACGCGGCCAAAAAGTTTGGTGTAATCATCGGTATGTGATTTTTTTAACTGATTAAAGCCTTTTTTGACTGCCTTACCGACATCGCCTGAGCAAAGATTTTTGTAGTCTTTTCCATCTGTATAAGGATTCTTGTCGAAACCGTTGTAGCTGGTCTGAATTGCCAGAATGATGATTACTTCATCAGCATCTTTAACGATAATTTTCCCATTTTCGGAGGCGATCTTTCCTCCCGTAGGAACAAGATGGGCCTGAGCCTGAAAACGCATACTTTTCCCTTCCTGAAAATGATCCTTGATCGTATCGGGATAACATATGGAACGACTCTGGGCTCTTCCTTCCATGATCAGATCATTACCGTTTGCTGAAAACTTGCAGGGAAGCTGACTGTTGAAGGAGACTGAGAAGTTCAGAGCACCTTTTTTAGAGGCATAGATGCGCGTTACCATTACATTGTCGGGAAAGGAGGCAAATGTTTCCCTGGTATAAGAGACATCTCCGGAGTGATAACTGACTTCAACCACACCTTTATTGAGATTTAGTTCACGTCGGTATCCTGTGATCTCCGTTTTATGGTCAAAATCAAAAATCATGTCGCCAACCGGTTGATAGGATTCGTTCCATGGCCCAAGCATATGCGCGTTGATCAGTTTTTCGGCCTCTTTTGTTTTTCTTTCATTAAGTAGGGAACGGATTTGGGGGAGGTATTTTATGGCGTCATAGTTCTGCTTGTCCTGGGGATAACCCGACCAGAGTGTCTCCTCATTCAGGCTCCAGATATCCTGCTGAATCCCCCCACGAACCATCGCTCCCAGACGGCCATTTCCAATTGGGATGGCCTCTTCCCATTTTGTTCCGGGCTCCGAAAACCACAGGATATTCTTTTGAGCCATAGTCGGATAACTGAAAATTACCATCAATAAGCACCAAACGAAGAACATTGTATTTCTTTTCATTTTCATTTGTTAAATTGGATTAAGGCTTCAATAATATTATTTCTCCCTTGATTGTTGCGATTTTAAGTGTTCCTGATTTCAGGGTCTGAACCCCTGAATTGGATTTTATGGTGCCACCTTTACTCCATGGTAAAATGAGTTGCAATATTCCTCCGGCTTCACTGGTTATTTCAATCTCATTCACTTTGCCATCTTTTAATGAAGCACTGACAAGAAATGCCCCGGCAGCCCTGAGATTGAAGAATTCGGCATCTTTGTCCATTGGCCAGTTGGGGAAGAGCCTGATTGTGCTATCATAACTTTGCATCAGACACTCATTGACCACTACGGGTAAAGCAAAGTTTTCAAACCATATCCCCATTTTATCCATAAAACCATAATTCATCAGGTCGTTGTATCTGCCATGAACCTGCATAACGCGGTTTGAGGCTGTGCCATTAGGCATCAGACTATAGTTGACCTGACGTTTAAACCTTTCAATATCCAGCATGCCGATTCTGGCTGCCTGTAAATTTATAAATACCAGATCATTACCCCCTTCATTTTGCTGATTCCAAAAAGTGTTCTTTAATATTTCTGTGGTATTCCGATCGGAATGTAACCCATGATCTTCGCCCGGGAAGACAGTAAACAGTGCATTAGGAACGTTGTAAACAATCTGGTCGTGCTCTTCCGGTACTGAAACGAGCACTTTCCCATACTCTTTCGAGATTGCGGTTGGATATTCGGGGAAGCTGGCTAAAATTTCCTTTACGTCATCAATTAATGGTTTATTTTTAGTCTCCCGATTCAATAATTCCGAAGCTTCTATAAAAGCTTTGAAGATAAATTTCGTCAGAGACAGGTCAGCGTTGCAATCGTAATTGTATTTGAAACCAGGGCGAAGTCCGTACAGTTCTGGAGGTACTGTTGGAAAGATATGGTATTTATCATCTTTCCATTGCGGTCTCCTTGCTTCGGGTCGTTTCATATAAGCTACTAAAAATTCAACAGCAGCTTTAATAGGTTCATAAGCCCTTGTTTTGAGAAATCCGGTATCGCCGGAATAGAGATAGTGCCACCACAAGCCCTGCACCGCCCATGGTGTTTCGCAAATCTCCCAGCCCCAAGTTGGAACAGGATAGGGATTCATTGCCATATCAACCGGATAGGCACTGTGCGGGAAATAGGCTCCGGGCAATTGATAATACTCTTTTGCCCATCGTTTACTCACATCCATTAACGATTCGATCAGTTTGACGTATGGCAGGTTTTTCTCAAGATGATTACTTGAGAATGTTGCCCAGAAAGGCTGCTGCGTATTATAATTCATGTGATAATCGCCATGCCATGCTGTACCAATTTTGTTGTAGCTCCAGTTGGCAAATAATCCCGGAGTGGTAGCTCCATCTTTTGTTGCACAATTTAAAAAGTAGAGATTGTGGTACCATATTGTTTCCAGAAATTGATCACTCAGTTTCACCCCGGATTTGTTCCAGTAATCCTTCCATATCTGAGTGTTTTTTTCCAGCGAAGCTATGAAATCAGCTGACTGAGGTTTTGAGGTTTGAGGAAGGCTGGCATCAACATCTTTGATTAAACCTTCCTGAAGCGAAATATATCCTACGAATCCTGCCTTCTTTTGCAGCCCGGCTTCAAGCTTCGACATCTCTTGTTTATTTCCATCCCAATTAATTCTGAACGTTTTCTCCATCGGATTATTCATCACAGCTGTCAGGCGAAAAGCTTTGTCTTTTGGATGGCCTTTTGACGGATCATATTTGTCAGGTTCCTGGTATGGTAAAATCTGGCGAAATGAGAGAAGTCCCTTGTCCAGTTCTTCATCTATCTTTGCTTTAGGAAATTCAGTTGGAGTTGAGGGATCAATCATTACCCTGACACGATCAAAAATATTTTCGCATTGATTACCTTTTTGATCGACCAAACGCATCCAAAGTTGATCTCTGGTCATTTCGGTGAAGATCTGCATTGTAAGTTTTTTCTGATCTTTTGTCAGCAGGTAAATTTCACAAAGTCCGTTTGAGATATCTAGCCGGTGTCCGATCATCTCCGCATTCCGCCGGTCAAAACCAAGCAATACAGAACCACACGGGAAAGGGCGCGGATAAGGTTTTCCGTAATTTTCAGCAGTCATCTTACTGTATTCATTATACCAGGGATCTTTTGTAAGTAATGATAAAGTATCAGAGATTCTCTTTACACCGTTGAATACATCTTTGAATGTTCCGATCTTCTCTTTGTTATTTTCAGCAATACGGATATCCCATACATTGTTGTGACCAAAATAAAGCACAATGGCATCAGGCCGCGTAGTTACAACAACGCCCATAGCCCCGTTCCCCAAAAGAGCTCCTTCAAAAAAATCTGTTGCAGGACGGTCACTTGTTATTGGGTTAAGTTTGGCCCTTTCGAAAGAGTTAAACGATTCCTGAGATTCTCCCATTTTCGTGCTGAAAATGACCAGCATAAGGAATAACAACGGAAAGATAATTTTTTTCATATTTCCCTATATATTAGTATTTTATTTCAGTGCATCAGTGAATAAAGCTGCGATCCGTTTTTGATTGGTATCACCCTTTTCAGCATAGCCAGCCATGCGTTTGGCGAAGCCATTGTACATCGAAAGGGCAGCCTGTTCGTAGAATTTATTGATTCCGTCTTTGCGTTCCGGGGTGATGGGGCGGTAATAACCGGGACCAGGATCCATGGCTATGCGACTCCGATAATCCTCGCACGATTTGATCGCTTCTGCTACAAAAGCCTTTTCATAAACAGCATCAGGCTCATTTGCAAGACTTCTTTTCATTGCTGAAAGTACAGCGAATGGAGTTTTCAACGATTCGGGAAATTCGGAAGAAACCTGGGTATTATTAACTGGTTCAGCAATTAAGGAAGGATTGGCTGGATAATCAGTTGTTGCGGAATTACCAGGCCAGCCACCTTCGGTAGTGATTTCAATTTTCGCTTCTGCGGGTAGTTCGTTGAACAAAAGAACCACTTCGTCAGTCGATCTGGCTTTCATTGATTTCCCATTAATCGTAACAGACTTCACTTTGGATCCTCCATTATTGCATGAGATATAAAGCCTTTTCTCTCCAAACCGTACCGGCTCCTTCTGCGAATACTGAATAATCGTTCTAGGTATTCGCGGACGTAGTATGAGTCGATCGGACCTGTAATCGCAATCGAAAAGTCCACGGATTGTTGCGGCAGGAATTGCGAAGTTGTCAACCATCACAGCAACCCCACCAACACGGAATTTGCCGGAATCGGACCATGGATTGTGGCTATTCTCACCTTGTTGCGACCACGGCGCATCCATGCGGAAGTCCTTTGCCCATTTCATAGCCCTTGCTGCAGAACGACGGATATCTTCAAATTTACCCAACCGGTAATACATCAGAATAGCCCGGCCTTCAACAGTTCCCCAGACTCCGCCATTGACCCAGTCGCCAAAAGTCCAGAATCCTTCCAACCCTTTGCCCGAAGTTTTGCCCCAGCCTCCGTACGTATCGTCCAGACCTGGTGCATTGGTAAGCAGAAAATCAAAGGGACGAATTGCCGGAAACGATTCAATCTGTTTGTATATGTTTTGAGCAGTTTTATCATCAACTACACGGAGTCCCACCGCATCAGCATTTGCCACACCTTCGAGGTACCCAAATTGCTTTTGGCCCAGCACGCCATGTTTGATGCCTCCAGGTTCAATGGACTTGACGAAATAACCTGCAGGAGTCATCAGCTTTGGCAATGACATGCGGGTAATCTTTCTCCTGTGTTCGTATTCTGAGAGTTTCTTTTTGTCTCCTGACAACTTGTATAATTCAACCATCCGGTCCAGTGCTGCAAGATAGGTAATCGAGACACCGGCCAGGTAACCCTTTCCAAAAGTGCCATCAGGTTGTCTGACGCCACCATAACTAGGAGCAAGGAGGTTGCAGGCAGGCCCGACGAGGAACAGGTTATTTTTCGGATCACGCGTCTTTTCAATAAAGTTGCAGGCCCGTTCCATTTTGGGCAGATAATGGTCAAGTGCTTTTTTGTCACGGTTAACAAGCAGGATTTCGGACTGCATCACGAGGCATGCTGCAGTGGCTTCATAGAACCAATCGTGAATCTTTACATTGCCATCACCCTGTTTGTAGATAATTTTCCCGGGAGCAGCCGTATCACCAAGTCCGCCATCGGGAGCCACCAATTCTGAAAGTTGATTTGGCGTTCCGTCACCCCATAACCCCTTCCGTATGCCATCGCCCTGGTTGTCCCAAAAGAGATCCCATGATCGTTGAAGAATAGATGCCCACGGCTCCTGAAGAAACGGGGTTGCAGCATACGAAAAGCCATAGCTGTTTTGGATCCACCAGGCTCCCCATCCGGCACCTTCAGTAAAGGTATCCCAGCCGGAATTATAGATCATGGTTAAATTGGGCACGACCGGATTGGGATGGAAAAATGCAAACGATTCATCAATAAGACGCAGGTAATCAGTATCTCCTGTTCCGGAGCAGAATTTACCTTCGTATTGGCCCGAAGTTAAGGGATCTTTCGCTTGTGCAATTGAAATAAATAAAACAAAAAGTAGTATAGTTAATTTTTTCATTTGATAATAATTTGATTTTTAAAGGTCATATGGAATTCGCATGACGTTTATTATTATTCCAATTTGAGATTCTGGAATCATGCTTTTTCATCTTTAATAATGCTTAAATATTTAATCAATACAAATCACCTCCGAAATAACGTTGCCAGATGACTGCACAAATGATTGAAATGATTTTTTTGCGCAGTGAGGAACTACAATTGCCGGAAAGTTGTATCCCGATGTCAATGAAGCTCCCCGCCGCAAGCAGCGGGGTATCAAAATACCAGCCGCCCAAGACAAATCTCGCAGCAAGCTGCGGGGAACTAACCCCAATAGAGATTAGAGGGGATTATGGCTTTTAACTTATCAAAACGTTCAGTGAAATCACTTTTTGTTCATAAAAAACGACATAACGTATAAGCGATAAAGTAAAGAAAGCCACATTTCTTCATAAAGATTTAATGTGGCTTTCTGATTCTTAACAAACTATTAAATAGTAAAAAGATTACTAAATTTCACTAAATACCCTGAGCAATTAATATCCAGTATTATTAACAAGTTTTTTGTTAATATCCATCTCACTTTGAGAAAATGGCCAGTAATACATTTTGTCGTTCCATGTCATCTTATAGGAAACGCCACCATTATTATAAATCTCCTTACCTGTCAATGTAGACCCTATTTTCCAACGTTTGATGTCGTAAAAACGTAATCCTTCCATTGCCATTTCCGTGCGACGTTCCTTGCGCACATTATTCCTGGTAAGCGTTATGTATGGTGTCACACCGGCACGGGAGCGGATAGCGTTAATGTATTTCAGTGCATTGGCATCAGTGGTGGTTCCCCCACCCTTCTCAACCTGGGCCTCTGCATACATCAGGTAAACATCGGCCAAACGTATAAATACAAAATCGTGCCCTGTGATAATATTGCGCATTGCCGACTGATAGAGAAGAGGATCAAAAATTGCGGCGAACTTTTGAGTTCCGTATTGGGTAGCCATCATTTCATTTCCGGTATATACAAAGCCATCCGTGTAACGTATGAAGGTATACATATCGGGACACGAATAAAACCATCTTGTCGCACGTAAATCGCCTGCTTCATAGTCATTCATAAGATCCTTTGATGGATTAAGCCCTGACTCTCTGAAAAGACAAACCTCTGAACCGACATCAACTTCATTTTGTTTACCGTCATTGGTTGCAAGATATTTAACAGAGAAAATGATTTCAGGACAAGTAGCCTGACCTTCCTGTTTTATAAAAATAGATCTTAAATCGGTCGCTAATTTATAATTTGCAGGTGAGGAAATAATAGCGTTGGTCAGTGTAATTACGTCATCATATTTGCCCAGGAACAGGGCTATACGCGCCTGCAAAGCAAGTGCAGATGTTTTCATCGCATGTCCGGTACTGTAGGCATTATCAGGAAGATTAGCAGCTGCAAAAGTCAGGTCTTCTGCGATAAAGGCAAAAACCTCCTCTTCAGTTGATTTCGCAATTTTATAATCTTCAATCGTAGCCGGAGTTTCTTTGTAAAGTACGACTCCGCCCCACCGCTGTGCCAGTTCGAAATAAAAGAATGCCCGCAGAAATTTTGCCTCTGCTTCGTACACATTCGCTTTGTCGGCAGGTAAGTTTGCCTTTTTAAAATTCCCCAGGAAAACATTACATGATGCAATACCTGCATAAGCAGCACCATAAACACCATTGGGGATATTACAGTTAACCGGATCAAGTGTACCTGTCTGCACAGTATAATTATCTGCAAAATAACCTTTCGAATAGCCATTATCGACCATGGCATCCAACGTACTTCTTGACCAGGTTAAATAACTCCCTTTAAGCATTGTATAACACCCGGCCAACCCCATTTGCACTTCACTTTCAGAACTCCAGAAATTACCCGCTGAAATTTGTGTGGGCGGGTTCTTTTCCAGGAAGTTCTTATCACAAGATGTAAATAAAGCCAACAGGACAAATGCTGAAATAATATATATTCTTGTTTTCATAATGTAATAGTTTTAGAACGATTAAAATTTCACATTAATCCCTGCTGTAAGGGTTTTTGTCTGAGGATAGGTACACCAGGTGCCATCTCCTGCTCTTTCGGGATCCCCGTCAAAATAAGGGGTCCAGGTCAGCAAATTATCGCCTCCCACAAAAACTCTGAGCTTAGAAATGCCAAGCTTCTCTAAAATCGATGGAGGCAGGTTATAGCCTATCTGAAGGTTTTTCAAACGAAGGTAGGAAGCATTCTGCAAACGGAAGGTTGAACCAGCCGCTGTGCTTCCGGTCATTGGAGCATAACCCGATGCGTAAATTGCAGGAATATTGGAATTTGGATTAGTAACCGGGTCGTAAGCGTTCAGGTACATCGGATTAGGAGATGAAGCCTGGGTAAATGGGTCCCAACCCCAGCCGGAGATCAGGTATTTCTGTCCACTTACACCCTGGAAAAACGACGTAAGATCAAAGTTCCTCCATTCCAGATCGATGCCAAACGAATAAATAAATTTAGGGTAAGCACCTTGAACCCTGACACGGTCTGCACCTGTAATTTTTCCATCCCCGTTTTGGTCCTTGAATTTGATGTCACCAATTTGGGGGCTACCGGGAGTAGCTACTGCATCCAATTCAGCCTGCGACTTAAATAATCCGATACACTCATACAAATAGTAATCATTATAGGGGTAACCTTCCTCGATAACACGGGTACCATAAACAGGTGCAGGATATTTCATCACCTTATTTTTGTTGATACTCATCACACCATGCACATCATAGCGAAAATCACCAATTTTATTACTATGTCCCAGTTCTAATTCAATTCCATAATTCTTAAATTCACCATAGTTGATTGTCGGTGCGCTCATACCTGTGCTGTTGGGCATACTTGCACCTGCAAGTATCCCAGTAGTATATTTATTATACACATCAATTGTGCCGTAGAAGATACTTTTTTTAATATTGAAATCTAAACCAATGTTCGTAACCTTGGTTTTTTCCCATGCTAGTTCTTTGTTTTTTAGAGCTGCCTGTACTATGGCTTGCTCCTGATTCTGGTTGAAGGCGTATGAAGTTGTTGAATAGACATCCTGGTAAGGATAATTCCCAATGTTCGCATTACCTAACAGCCCGTATGATAACCTGATTTTAAGATTACTGAGCCATGTGATCTTATCTTTCATAAAACCTTCTTCACTTATCCGCCACGCAGCAGATGCAGATGGAAAGAAGCCCCATCTGGTAGCCTTGATAATCCGGGAAGTACCATCGTACCTGAAGTTGGCTTCAAAAAGATATTTATTCTTGAAAGCGTAAGTCCCTCTGCCAAAAAGCGACTGGAAAGCCCAATCGGAGAATCCGCCATTTACGTTCTGACCAAGCGATCCCATACCGTCAATTTCGTACATCGCTTTTATCGGGAAAACAATCCGGTTACCATTTAGATATCGTGAGTTCTGAGCCTCCTGGCTGTAACCGGCCATCATCGTAATGTCGTGCTGGTTTACGGTCCAGTTCCAATTTAAAGTAGAGTAAAAAGTAGAGAGCTGGTTTCGGGTGGTATTGTTAGTATTTGTCAGCGCTTCAGGACCAAAGTTTTCACCACTCTTGATATAGGCATCCGCTCCTCCAGCTTTATAATCCTTTTCCTTCAAATAATAATAGTGGTCAGCAGAATAATGATAAATTTGCTGAAAATAATCACCATAACTAAAGGCAAATTTATTGCTCCACTTCAGTTTCATGTTGTCGCCCTGCAGAAAATTAACATCAAACCATCCCTGGAGATTGGCTTGCCAGTCATAATTATTGCGATAGGTTTCATTGCCTATCCAAAATGGATTACGGTTATTGTTGGTTCCTCCAAGTCCTGTTGGAATAACCCTGTCAGTGTAATGCCCGCTTCCATCGTTAATATATGGCTTATCCATTGGAGACTGCGTCATTACCATAAGCATAAAGTTTGCATTTTCATAATACGGTGAAGCTGATTTACTATAGTTATAGGAAATATTGGTTCCCACCGTAAGATATTTGTTGACTGTCGCAGAAACATTTGCAATTCCGTTGTAACGCTTGTAACCATGCCACCTTAGGGCACCATCCTGATCCAGAAATCCAGCGGAAATATTATATTTAACATTTTCTGTTCCTCCGCTTACTGCAATATTATGTTGCTGTATTAAAGCATTTCTCCATACAGCATTTTGCCAGTTAAAATCAGGGTAAGCATTCTTATCCCTGTTCGGATTCGAATACAAATCGATAACACTCTGAGGATAGGCCGATGCGGCAATTGTACCACGGGAAACCGCTTTGTTGAAAAGTGTCATATATTGCTGAGAATTCCAAATCTGATCCGGAGTATCGGTTGCTGAGGAAGAACCCATGGTAAGATTATAGGTCAAAACTGGTTTGCCCGTTTTCCCTTGTTTTGTCGTTACCAGGATTACCCCGTTTGCGGCGCGTGCACCATAAATAGAACTTGATGCAGCATCCTTCAGGACTGAAACACTTTCAATGTCGGTTGACGATAGCCGGTCGAGAGAACCAACAACTCCATCAATTAAAACGAGTGGTGTGGCATCTGTACCCCAGGAACTGGCTCCGCGAATCTGAAAAGAAACGCCTTCCCTTCCTGGCATACCACTACCCTGATTTATTTTTAATCCGGCTACTTTTCCTTCAAGGGTGGTCATTGTGTTGACAACAATTCTCTTAACAATATCTTCCGTAGCAACTGTTGCTACAGAACCCGTCAGGTTAGCTTTCTTTTGGGTACCATACCCAACAACCACAACTTCGTCCAGACCTATTGCCGACTCCACCATCGTTACGTTGATTTGGGTTAATGTCCCGATACTGATTTCCTGGGGTACCATTCCGATAAATGAGAATGTAAGGCTCTTGGCAACGGAAGAAACTTCAATTATGTATTTACCTTCTATATCAGTTATTGCGCCCACAGTTGTTCCGGTTAAAACAACGTTTGCTCCTGTAAGTGGCGCACCATTCTTGTCAGTAACAGTACCGGTTATTTGTTTTTGCTGTTGGAATGCTGAAAGTATTCCGGGTTGATCATTTGGAGTAATAATAACCTGATGGTCATAAACAGCAAATTTTACTTTATCATCAAAAATATTATTTAAAATATCTTTAATAGATTCATTATCAGCGTCAATGTTCACTTTTCTCTCAACATCGATTAGTTTAGGACTGTAGAGGAAAAAAAACTCACTCTGATTTTCTATCTCTTTAAGCGCCTCTGAGACTTTAATATTTTCTTGCTTTAGGGTTAGCTTTGTCATTTGTGAATATGTTTCAGTTGCCCAGAGCTGAGAGATTGCCAACATAGATAATAAAATGGCTAGTTTCATGATTCTGAATGTTTTTTTTGAAAGGACTCCAAGCATCCTTCCATAATAATCTCTAAATTTTTTCATAGATTTGAATGGATTAAGTTTACTAAAGGTTTCTTACGTAGATAAAGTACTTAGTCTGGCGGGATTGTGTTCTAGCACTGTCCCGCTAATTTTCTTAATCAGGTGTGTTTCATAGGCATATTAGTTTATGGGTTAGGGTTTTATCTTTATTCTATTTTTTTCTGTAACTTAATATGATCTTTCTTTTGGAAAAAGTCCCCTTACTTATTTCTTCCCGATTTGATATTGA
>DASVHX010000089.1:0-3233 GCA_036382355.1 Bacteroidales bacterium | reverse complement strand
GACAGAGATGTATGGGAAATAATAGATGTGCCAAATTATGAATAAATCAAATAAAACTATAACAGCAGCAGCCAATAAGCGGTATAGCCAATAAGGGTTTCAGAGGTATGCGAAGGTTCGTAGGCCGCTTCAACTTTTCGTGTACCTTGATAGAAAATCGCCCGCAATCCCTTACTGGCCATACCGCCACCGTTATGCTGCATTTTGAGCCGTCTTAGAATATTTCAACAAAATAATATCTTTTTGTTAAAATACAATTTTACTGGAAAAGCTAACGATTATGACAAAACAAGACAACCCAGCTTTAATACTTATTGACATTCAAAAGGGATTTGAAGATATTGATTACTGGGGCGGACACCGAAACAATCCAGAAGCGGAAACTAATGCAGGTAAACTTCTAAATTTTTGGAGACATAATAACTTGCCAATTTTTCACATTAAACATTGTTCGACAAACCCAAATTCAAAACTTGCCGTGGGAAATGTTGGTAACGATTTTCAAGATATAGTAAAACCTAATGACAGAGAACAAATAATTAAAAAGAATGTAAATAGCGCATTTATTGGGACAAACCTAAAACAACAACTTGACAATTCGGGCATTAAAAAACTTGTTATTGTTGGTTTAACAACTGATCATTGTGTTTCAACAACAGCGAGAATGGCAGGTAACTACGGATATGACACATTTATTGTATCGGATGCAACTGCAACTTTTGACAAAATAGGAGCCGACGGACAGCAATATTCTGCTGAAATAATTCACGAGACAGCCTTGGCAAGTTTACATAACGAATTTGGAACAGTAATTAAAACAGACGAATTAATAAACAAACTAAGTTAAAAAAAGCCAGCCACCAACAGCCTAATTACCGTTGTCTTAATCTGACATTAGTCACAAATTCTTAAAACCCCTTCAATAAAATCAGCCTTAATTTCAAAACCATTGTAAGATGGATTTTTTTATTTATTTTAGTATTCAGAATCATTTACACTCAAAGAGCTATTACTATGAAACGCGTTTATTACATTTTGATTTTTAGTTTGTCGTTTATCAGGTCCTATTCACAAGAAAAACCGATCTCGCTCTCCCCTTACATTTTTCCTGAATTTACCCAGGGAACTGTTCTTTTGAAAACGGGAATAATGTATAAAACTTTGCTAAATTATAATTTGTTGTCCGAAGAAATGATCTTCGAAAATAAAGGCGAAAAATTGGCAATAGCAAAGGAGGAATTGGAACTGGTTGATACGGTTTTTATCGAGGATAGAAAGTTTTTTACGCTGAACAATAGATTTGTTGAATTAATTAACCATTCAATATTTGAGCTGTATGCCGAGCACAAGTGCAAGTTGAATTTTTTAGGCAAACCAAGCGCATATGGAGGCACATCACAGACTTCTGCCAGTTCTTCCGCTTCATCGTTTTATTCGGGAGGTAATTTTTATGAGTTAAAATTGCCCGATCATTATGAAGTAAATCCATACACCTGGTATTGGCTAAAGAAAAATGGGGAATTGAACAGGTTTATAAACATAAAGCAATTGATGAAATTATATGATAATAAGAAGGAATTATTCAAGATTTATGTTAAAATGCATGATGTAAAATACGATAATGAGTTAAGTATTGTTCAATTAATTAACTATTTGGAATCAAATTGAAGAAATTAAAAATTGCATCCGGAGAAGATTACCCCGTTTGGCGGAAGGCTGTGACACATGTGTCGCAGCTCGGTTCAGGCTGCGCCTGAGTCGGTTTATCATTCAAGCTGATGCTAATTCGCGGAATAACGTCAAGTCAACCAGTGAATAACTTCAACATATAAAGCTATCAAACACGAACCCACCGGAAATCATACAGGATAATCAATAAGTGATTTCTTTACTTCGGCAATTTTCTGTGCAGGGAAAGAAGCGTAAACAACATCAAATTTTCGCCGTATTTCATCATTGCAAAGGTTGCCGATACTGCCCTCATGTGTGTGATGTATCTCTTTGGAAGGACTGAATGTTCCTGCTGCTATTCGTTCGCCGACCTGCTTGTAGGCATCGCGGAAAGGTGTTCCAGTTAATACAGCTTCATTTACTGCTTCAACAGTGAAAAGATAATTGTATTTGGGATCGTCAAGAATAGCCTTGTTCACTTGTACATGATTAATCATGAACGTGGTAACATCAAGGATGGTATTCATCTCATCAAATACGGGCAGGAACGACTCCTTGATAAGTTGCATATCCCTGAAATAACCGGATGTAAGGTTATTCATTGTCAAGGTAATTTCTGCCGGCAGGTTTTGGATGCGGTTGCAGCGCGCCCTGATAAGTTCGAATACATCCGGATTTTTTTTATGAGGCATAATGCTGGAACCGGTCGTAAGTTCGTCAGGAAGTGTAATAAAATTAAAGTTCTGACTCATATACAGGCACAGATCACTTGCCATGCGGCTGAGGGTTGCAGCCAGGTTTGATAAAGCAAATGCCGTGATACGTTCCACCTTGCCCCTGCCCATCTGGGCATAAACCACATTGTAGTTTAGATCGCCGAAACCTAACAATTGTGTTGTAAGCCGGCGGTCGAGCGGGAATGGCGAACCATAACCGGCTGCTGATCCCAAGGGATTCTGATTGTTAATGTTGTATGCGCCCTGTAGCAGCATGAGATCATCGGAGAGCGCTTCGGCATAAGCGCCAAACCACAATCCGAATGAAGATGGCATTGCCACCTGCAAATGCGTGTAGCCGGGAAGCAGGACGTTTTTATTCTCTTCGCTCTGCGCTTGTAACGCCCCAAAGAGTAACCTGACGGATTGGCTAAGTGTAATCAGGCTATCGCGTGTAAAGAGCCGCAAATCAACCAATACCTGATCATTACGCGACCGGCCGCTATGTACTTTCTTGCCTGTATCGCCTAATTTGCGTGTGAGCATAAATTCTACCTGCGAATGCACATCCTCCACTCCTTCTTCAATCACAAATTTGCCTTCAATAATCTGATGGTAAATTGCTGAAAGTGCTATTCTTAATTGATGAAGTTCTTCAGCCGAGAGCAGACCTACTTTCTCCAGCATGATGCAATGGGCAATAGTTCCAAGAACATCAGATCCGGCAAGATATAAATCCATTTCCCGATCGCGGCCCACGGTAAAGCGTTCAATCAGTTTATCGATAGCAATTCCTTTTTCCCAGAGCTTCATACATTTGATTATTTAGAGTTGAAAATAGTATTT
>DASVHX010000088.1:0-8352 GCA_036382355.1 Bacteroidales bacterium | reverse complement strand
ACAGTCTCAAGCCTTCGCGCGGAGTTGGTATTGATATCTCAGGAGAAATGATTTTGCGGGCAAAGAGCAATTTCCCTCACCTGGAATTTCACCAGATGGATGCTGAAAATATTACATTGACAGAGACTTTCGATTACGTTGTAATTTCCGATACGTTGGGATTGCTGGAGGATATCCAGCGTGCTTTTAAGGAACTTATTAAGGTGATTACACCGGAAACCCGCATTGTAATCAATTACCATAACTTTTTCTGGTTGCCGGTACTTTCCCTGGCTGAAAAGCTTCACCTGAAGATGCCACAGCCCCGTCTCAACTGGCTCAACCGCGAAGATATTTCCGGGTTGCTCAGGCTCGAAGGATTCGATATCATAAGGACAGGCAGGCGTTTCCTCTGCCCGAAATACATCCCTGTGCTATCGTGGTTTATCAATAAATATGTTGCCTTTATGCCGCTGTTCAACCAACTCTGCTTTACCGGCCATATTACAGCACGTCTGGAGGAAAATGCTCCGCAGGATAACGATCTTTACAGCGTTACCGTCGTAATACCTGCCCGCAACGAAAAAGGCAATATCGAAGATGCTGTGAAGCGTACTCCCAGCATGGGCAAACATACCGAAATCATTTTTGTGGAAGGCAATTCTACTGATGATACACTTGAGGAAATCAAGAGGGTGTGCGAAGTTTATAAGGATGTCCGCGACCTGAGCTATTATGTGCAACCGGGCAAAGGCAAAGGCGATGCCGTGCGTAAAGGATTTGAGAATGCAAAGGGCGACATCCTTATGATCCTTGATGCCGATCTTACCGTTCCGCCCGAGGACCTGCCAAAGTTCTATAATGCCATTGCCACAGGAAAAGGAGAATACATTAATGGTACACGACTGGTTTATCCTATGGAGAAAGAAGCTATGCGCGGGCTTAACCTGCTCGGGAATAAGTTTTTTTCCATGATGTTCACCTGGTTGCTGGGCCAGCGCATGAAAGATACGCTTTGCGGAACCAAAGTACTGTCGCGGAAGAACTATGAAAAATTGATTGCTAACCGGAGTTACTTTGGCGACTTTGATCCGTTCGGCGATTTCGATCTTATATTTGGTGCATCCAAGCTGAACCTTAAAACCTTAGAAGTACCAATCCGTTACAGGGCAAGGGAATATGGCGACACCAATATTTCACGGTTCAGGCATGGATTAATATTGCTCCGCATGGTATTTTATGCCATGAATAAAATCAAGTTTATTGGTAAGTGAGGTTTGGGAAAATTATTTGAGAACAACAAATCATAAAGAATATTTTGTTTTTCACGATAAATTCCGCATTCAAATCATCCACTCACTGTTCTTCCTTTATATAGGTTTCAGAACAAAATAAGTGTTTCTAAACTTAATTTAAGTGGACAGTAGTATCATTTATCTGGATACTCTTTGATAGCTTAAAAATTCCGATACCCTTATAATCGCCTATTTTGTTGGATAAAAAAGGAGCTAAAAATTCTTCTTTCAATAATTTAGGATCGGATATAAATAAATACTTTGCACCTTTTTGAATGAGTTTCTCAATATCTTCTGATTTACTATAATTTAAATAATCTGACCAACCTTTCTGATTTGTAAAGTATAATGATATATTAAATGAAGGATCAGGCAACGAAATAACTTTATCTTCTTTTTTTATCCCGATTTCCCTGATATATGGTTTCATTGATTCAAATCTATTCAAATTAGTACTTACATCCCAATTTGTCCACTTCATTAGATTTACAAATTCTTGATTTCCTACGAAAACAAATTCACCTTGAGATGCAAATGTCTTTAATTTAACTACAACAAAACAATAAACAAAGTTGTAAGATAGAAAGATTACCAGAAATATTTTTATAGGATATCCATTGAAAATATCAGGGTGATTGGTTTTGATAAACCAAATAAAAGGAATCAGAATTCCAACAAACAATATTAACAATGCAGTAAAGTAATAATCATGTATACCTAAAATTGATGCCCATAAAATAAAATATATAATACCACCCAGAGCTATTATAATATTTGTTAAATAAGCGAAAACAGGAATCCTTCTCCATAGAAACAGGTTAATTATTCCAATAATTAATAATGTAAATAGCATAAGTCTGTTAAAGAATACATAGCTTGTGAAATTATTAATATTTATAAAAAGTTTACCAATAGCGTCTTTTTCAACGTTCCATATCGGAAAGATGCTACCAGCAGAATATTTAAATCCGTGCAAAGCGTCAAAGTATTCTACATAAGAATACCAGGATATGACAACCAGAATAACAGAAATAAAGCCTGTCCATTCATATTTATTGCAATTAAATAATTTTCTCTTCCCTAATGATTTGATAGAAAGAGATTCAAGTATTAATATCGCAAACAGAAAAATGAAAGCAATTAAACTTGATATTTTTATCAAACCGGCCAGGGCAAAAAAAGCGATTGAAATAAATAATAGTTTTTGAGCTTTTTTTCGATGGTATTGTAAAAAGAAATAAAGAGCTATAAGTACAAAGGAAAAGGCCGGAACATCTGTTAAAAAACTAACTCCATATACTACATAAACCGGTGATGTAAATAAAAGTAAGGAAATAGTTGTAGCCCAAAAGTTGTTATTAAGTATGATTCGCAACGATTTGTAGAAAGCAAATAATCCTGCAAATAATATCAGAAGATAAAACAACCTGTATGATAAATAGGATTCACCAAAAAGTTTCCAAATCATTCCAACAATATAGTAAAGTATTGGGAATTCAGCTACAGATAGACTTGTAGTGTTATCGTCCGCTAAGAGAATATTCGTTTCAGGTTTAAAAAAACTGGCACCTTCAGAATAATTACGTGTAATCGAAAGACAGTCAGTTTGTCTCCAAAGATGAACATTAAGAGGGCCTTTATTTAAAACGGAGTCATAATAAAATGCTGCGAAAATGATAAATAAAAATAGAAATGGAAGATCGCTTTTTAAGAAATTAAATTTTTTGAAGAAATTAAGTTTTCTCATAAGTAAAGCCTGTTAATTCAGGGAATAGAAAATTATTTATGAATTAGAGATTTGTTTTGCATTTTCAGTTAGCTGGTTATTTTGCTTTTTTCACGATGACTTCGGCTTTCATATCATCCACTAACAACTCATCTTTTCCAAGATGCCATAAATAAACTTTTATGTTGTCGTTTGGCGATTTGCTTTCATGCACGTTGACCCACGTAGTAAGTTTAGTCCAGTTTCCTACAACTATATTTGTACCTAACTCGGTAGCTTGGTAGATGTAAGGTTTTCCATCATTTTCGCAGGAGATTACGAGCACTGCCTGGTTTTTTAACGGCTTTTGTTTCGTATAAACATAAACTGTAGCTTCTATCCGCATGGGATAGATAGCCGCAGGATTCATGGCAGAAAACAATACCGAGGCTGTAGGACCGTATTCTTCCGCACTACCAAGGCGGTAGGACGATTTGCCCGAATGAGCAGCTTCCTGAGTAAGTTTTAGCGAATCCTGCCCGGCAACGGGCGATTCAAAATTCATGTCAGCAAGCGTGCGGAAATCATTCTGCGCAACAGCAGCAGCAGCAAGTTCGCCGAGGATGCTTTGGTTGTTCACTGCAATAGCGCTTGCCGGAAGGCGCCTGAAAACATACACTTCATAATTATAACCGCCCAAAACGGTAAATGGTTGATCGGGGCGCAAAACCTTTAACAATTTAAGGTGTGACTGTTTTAGAAGGGTATCAATAGGTACTTGTCCTTCGTTTGGTCCAAAATGGGCATCCCATATCAGCAAGCTATTGTCGGCCAGCGATTCCATATGCAGTCCACCATCAAAAAGGAGCATACGACTCTTTGACGCGTCATACGGATCGAGCTCCAATAAGAAACACTCCATTGGATCATAGTAATAAATCATTTCCCCGCTCTTATTTTCCGTTTTAACAAAATCAGCTGATTCTTTCAGCACTATTTCTACGCTATCAAGCTTTACGGGAACATTGTTTACTGCAAAAGTGGTGCGGATAATGATGAAAACAACTGCTAGCATAAAAATTATTTCGGCCACTCGGCTGAAGGAGAGAAGTTTTGCAACAGCGTTGTACCCAATAAAACTGATCATGCAAGCCAATGGAAGAACTGCGGCAATAACCCTGGTAAGACCAAGCGAGCCACCCATGCCTTTCCACCAGAGAATAGAATGGAATATAAAATACACAACATAAGGCATAAAGATGATCCAGAAAATATTCAGCGCTTTGCGCCGGTCAACGCGTGAGGATTTTACTGCTTGCCACCCAAGCACAAGAATCCCCGCTAGCATAAGGAATGCCAGCGGCAAGCCCGAAATGAACTTTGTATCTTCGGCAAAATGCAATAAAGATCCACTCCCATATATATCACTGGCACCGGTATAGGGATTCTGATGGATAAGCCATAGGAAATCGTGATAATAACTCATTCCTGCAAAGCTGTAAACAAGAAATCCTGTTCCCAGCAACGGAACAGCCCACCACTTGCGTTGAAGGAGATAAGCCAGGGCGAAGATCGGCAAGAGGATGATTCCTTCGGTTCGGGCAAGGGGTAGGAAGGATAAAACAATTGCTGAAAGCAGGAACCGGTCGGTAAAATAGAGGTAAACAGAAAGCACGAGTACCAGGCTGAAAAGAATCTCGGTGAGCGAGGTCATCTGCATCATGAAGTACAATGGCGCAAATATTACGAATATAATTACGAGATAGGCATTACGATAGCCTATGCGGCTCATTGTAAGATAGGCGAGCCATGCCGCTGTTATTCCAGCCAGAATGTTAAACATCCGGGCACCGAAAAAGCCAAAATATGCAAATGGGGAACTGAATAATGTAAAAAGCGGTTTTCCCCAATGGTCGAGCAACAGATGCGGATATTTCCACGAATAGTGCGCAATGTGGTAGTGGTTGATATTATCTCCACCTGTATAAACACCATTGGACAACCAGGTTAGCACAACCAGTAGCAAGAATGACGCGAGAATAAGCGCAACAGCAATTCTCCGTTCGGTTGGTTTGCCGCTATCGTACCAGGATAACAGGGAAGATCGTGAAATCATTTTATTTGACTGAATTAATAGGCTATTCCTGAAAATACACTCTTTTAACCCTGCGTGATACTCCTGTCAGTATTTCGTATGGAATGGTCTCGAGGTCGGCGGCCAGCTTTGTAATAGGAAGTTCCTTGCCGAAAACAATAACATCGTCGCCTTCTTTGGCTTCTATGCCTGTAAGATCGATTATACACATATCCATACAAACACTTCCGATGATGGTTGCAAGGCTGCCATTCAGCAAAAGATGCCCGTTGCCGTTGCCAAGGCGACGGCTTAAACCGTCGGCATATCCAATAGGGATAATGGCAACCCGTGTATCGCGTTCAGCTATCCAGTGTCGGTTGTAACTCACGGATTCGCCAGCACTAACCTCTTTGATCTGCGAAATACTGGAGCGGAGCGTGCTCACATTTTCGAGCATAGCCTGTTCGGCTTCTGAGCAGCCAATACCATAAAGCCCAATCCCGAGCCTCACCATGTCGAAGTCGGCATTGGGGAAGCGGCTGATTCCTGCTGAATTTAAAATATGCCTTATGATAGGGTAATCGAATGCCTGTGTAAAGTGGTCGCTCAGTTGCCGGAAGGTTTCAATCTGTCGGCGTGTAAAATCGTCGAAAGCAGGTTCGTCGCTGGTGGCCAGGTGAGAAAATACGCTGCCCACTTTCAGCATGGGGTTCGTCAGTAACCGCTTTATCAGTTCATCAAGTTCCGCAGGATCAAAACCCAGGCGGTGCATGCCGGTATCGAGCTTAATGTGAATAAGCATGGCTTCGTTCTGGTGCGTGCGGCGGGCGAGGGAAGCTTCGAGCATGGCAAGTGTTCGGAAACTGTATATCTCGGGTTCAAGGTTATGTTTTAGCATGGAATCGAAACTCTGCTCGTCGGGGTTCATCACCATGATAGGCATGTTTATGCCAGCTTTGCGCAATTCCACACCTTCGTCGGAATAGGCTACCGTAAGGTAATCCACACGGTGAAACTGCAAAGTATTGGCGATCTCAAAACTACCGCTTCCATACGAAAAAGCCTTCACCATGGCCATCAGTTTTACACCAGGTGAGAGCTTGGAACGGAAATAGTTGAGGTTATGCACCAGTGCGTTGAGGTTGATCTCAAGCACGGTTTCGTGAGTCTTTTGTTGCAAAGCTTCACTGATGCGTTCAAACTCAAATATCCGCGCACCTTTCAGCAGGATGGTCTCGTTGGAGAAAGATGAAAATGAATAAGTTTCGAGAAAAGCATCGGTACTCTGAAAGAATGATTTCTCCATGGGGAAAAGGCTCGCCTGCCGGCTAATCGATTTTCCGATACCAATGATATGATCGATTTCCTTCTGAACAAGCAATTCGGCGATTTCGCCATAAAGGTGATTATCGCCGCGTCCACTCTGTAGTATATCCGAAAGTATTACAGTTTTTTTGCGGTGTTGCTGCTGCTGGTGCAGGAAATCGAGCGCTATGGCCAGCGAATCGATGTCGCTGCTGTATGAGTCGTTGATCAGTGAGCAATTGTTGATGCCTTCTTTTAACTCAAGCCTCATGGCAATTGGGCTAAGCGTAAGCATACGCGGGGCTATGGCAGCGTTGTTGTATCCCAGGTAAAGCATCATAGCCCAGCAATGAATGGCATTTTCTACCGAAGCGCTGTCGGTAAAAGGAATGGTTATTTCGATCTTGCTATCCTTGTATTCGGCTGATATGGTGGTTTGTCGTTTAGTAACATTGGTCGAGCGTATGATTATATCGGCTTTGTTCTTGCGGCTCCAGGTAAAGGTTTCGATGAGGTCGATGAGGCCGGTTTTAAGCAGGCGTTCGTGCAGTTCGGAATCATCAATGCTGTAAATAAGCGTTTCTACTTTGGTGAAAAGTTTTAGTTTTTCGCCAATTTTCTGGTTACGGTTGATGAAGTTTTCATCGTGGGCATGTCCTACGTTGGTGAATATTCCAATAGTGGGCTGAATAATGGCCTGGAGGCGATCCATTTCATCGGGCTCCGAAATTCCTGCTTCGAAAATAGCGATATCATTTTCGGGCGACATCTGCCACACAGATAGTGGCACGCCAATCTGAGAGTTGTAACTTTTCGGGCTACGCACGATGTTTTTATCTTCGAACATCAGTTGGTAAAGCCATTCTTTTACAATCGTTTTGCCGTTGCTCCCGGTAATACCTATCACCGGAATGCTGAATTGTCTGCGATGTGCGGCGCATAATGCCTGAAGTGCATTTAGGGTGTTATTTACCAGTATAAAATTCGCTTCGTGGCAAAGAAGTAAGTTTTCGGGCTCCGCTGAAACAACAAAATTGCGTACGCCTTTCTCATAAAGATCAAGAATATACTTATGGCCGTTGTTACGTTTGCTTACAATAGCAAAGAACAGGCTCTGGGCAGGAGAAATCAGCCGCCTGCTGTCGATAAGCAATTCGAGGATAGGCTCTTTGCCATTGCCTGCCTGAATTATTGAACCTTTCACAATAAGTGCTATGTCCTCAATCGTATAGGAATTTGTAGGCATTTAACGCAAGTTTGAAGTGTGTGCTATTTTTCTGTTTCGAGCTTAGCAACAGTCAATGGATTGGCTGTAATCTCATCGTACATCAGCCGGTTGTTAAAGATGTCGCAGGCCAGGTATATTGCCGCACGCAGGGAGTCGGGCGAAGCCATATCCTTACCGGCAATGTCGTAAGCTGTGCCATGTGCTGGCGATGTGCGGACGATGGGCAGACCGGCTGTAAAATTAACGCCCGATTCGAACGAGAGTGTCTTGAATGGAATAAGTCCCTGGTCGTGATACATGGCAAGGATACCATCGAATTTACTATAATTGTTGGAACCGAAGAAGCCGTCGGCCGGGTAAGGTCCGAAAGCCAGGATGTCCGAATTATTAGCTTTCGCGATGGCAGGTATAATGATTTCTTTTTCTTCATTACCGATCAGCCCATCGTCGCTGGCATGCGGATTTAGCCCGAGTATGGCAATACGGGGTTTGCCAATGGCAAAGTCTTTCTGCAGCGATTCATTCATAATCCTGATCTTATGCAGGATAAGTTCTTCAGTAATCGTAACAGGAACTTCACTCAGCGGGATATGACCGGTTATAACGCCAATGCGGATTTGATCGCTCACCATCAGCATAAGGTAATCGCTTGCGCCGAATTTATCTGCCAGGTATTCGGTATGCCCGCTAAAGTGGAAATGTTCTGATTGAATATTCTTCTTATTGATTGGTGCAGTAACCAACACATCGATTTGATTATTCT